>CAZIDA010000102.1:0-8980 GCA_964537865.1 uncultured Acidobacteriota bacterium | reverse complement strand
TCGTAAGCCACCGAAAGCGGCGTCTTCATTGGCCGGCCTTCGTAATTGACCGCCTGCTCCAACGCGCCGACATTCACCTTCTGGCGCGTCTTCACGTGGAAAGTCGGATGGCATCCGGCAGCCATGCATCCGGAAGCCACCATCCGATCCGCTCGAAATCCCCTGCCCTCGTGTTCCCTGTGACACTGCACGCAGGCAATCTTGACGTGATGCTCTTGATGATAGTCCGCCAACGTGATTTGGTGATGACACTTCAAGCAACTGGAATCCGCGACTTTTTGAAATCCGATGTGACAGGCGGCGCATTCATTCTTGATTCCCAACGCCGCCAGTTGCGCCCGAAACTTTGGATTCTCAGAACTATGAACTGCGGCGGTCGGTGAAGGTGCATACACGCCGTGATGTTTGACGGCCCACAAGTAGACCGTGAAACAAAACACCGCGAGCAATCCAACAAAGATTGCCCAAAACCGAAATCGATTGGGCATGATGTCGGAAGTGGGCACCCAAATCGGCGCGCTCTGCTGCATCCACTTGGGAGAAGCCGTGACCTCGCTCGACGGCAATATGCTTCCAGCGACGCCCGGCTTGACCGGCGCTTCCGTGGCGGCCACCACCTTTTGATAATTCTCAGGAAGATCTTTCACCTCCGGCGCACTCGTCACCGGCGCTTCCGAAATTTCGGTGATCGAAAGGCGGCAGACATTTTCCTCAAGACGGACGTGCAGCGAGAAATTACAGATGGTGATGACGTCCCCGGACTTGAGCTCTCTCTCCATGATGCGCTGGTCGTTCACATAAACGCCGGCCTCGCTGGAGGAGTCGACGATGAAGATTTGATCGCCGCGCTTTTCGATGACGGCGTGAAAAGACGAGACGGAAACTTGATTCAACTGGATGTGGCAAACGCTCTTTCTTCCGAGAACAATCTTCGACCGCGTCAGAACCTTTGATCCGGCTTCGCCGGTCTTCCACTCCACCACGAATCGGAATTCGGTCAGCGCTTCTTCACTCACGTCGCGAACTTCCAGCGTGAATCCACCAGCCCGAATCTGATCCCCCGGCTTGATGATCTCGGAACTGATCCGAACGCCGTTGAGGAATGTTCCCGTCTCACTCTTGTTGTCGAAGACGAAATAGCGTTCGCCGCGCTTCTCAATCGCAAAATGAACGCGACTGATCCCCTCGCCGCTCAGGACGGCGTCACACGTCGGCAAATGTCCGAACCATTTGCGCTCAAAACTGAGCCGCAAAGATTGGCCGGTGTTCGCTCCCTCAATAAAGATCAGTTCCAGCATGTGGGCGTGTCAGTAATAGAAAACCGAAACAATATGAACGACGGCCAACGCGGCCATCGCTGTGGAAATTACGATGTGCATCGTCAACCATCGTCGCAGCACTCGCTGCAAGAACAATTCTGCGTTCGCCTTGTTGATGCGAAGCGCGGTCTCAATCAATCGCTTGAAATCCGCCTGTTCGACTTCCGGCAGCCGCTTCACTTCGGCTTCGAACTTCGATTGAAACGGCGCCAGCTCCGGATCCAACGTCGATCGCTTCACGATGAAGCGCGCCATTCGAGACCACGATTCCATCTCCGGCCGCAGGCGGCGGCTCACGGCGCGGCGAAACGTTTCGGACTTCCCCTGCGAAAGCTCCACTACTCTCCGACAATAATTTTCTTTCAGCTCCAGCAAGTCTTCGACGATCACCGGCTCCTCCTCCATCGCCGTCAACATCGGAGGAACTCGTTTCGTGATCCACCATCCGAACAATCCGCTCACAATCGTCAACGAAAAGAGCAGCAACAACCAACCGGTCACCGGGCCGCCGAGTTTCAGCGTGGCATGATAGAAGATGACGAAGGTGACGATGATGCTGAGATAAATGTGTTCCTTCAGCCAGAAGCGCAGCTTGACGGCGCCTTGCAACCACAGCCGCTTTCGATAGCTGAAAGCGAAGATCACCAGGATTAGAAACGTGCCGAGGTAACCCAAGGTCATCACCAGCGTGTGATGTCCGTCGGGCGAAGGTTTTCGCTCGACTGAGAAATAGACGTAGGAGAGAACGGCAACGAAGAGGACCGTAAAAATCGTCCACACGGTCTCGACGATCAGTTCCGAGCTGCGCCCACGCCGCTTGGCGGTAATCCGAACGTCTGTCGTCATACGAGATAATCTTTCCCCCAAACCGTCACTGAATGATTTTGAACTCCTCGAAATAATGTTGCGGATCGATGCGCTCGATGGCGCTGTACGGGCAGTTATGGACGCATCCGTGATTGTAGTTCCAGTCCTTGCACAGATCGCACTTCACCGCCAAGCGCTTCACGACAGCCTTTTGATTGGTCGCTTCGACCTCGTGCATCATCGGCTCATCTTCCGGCGTCTTCCACAATCTCAGAAAGCTGCCGATCATGGGCGCCGCGGTGCGCTGCTTCTCGGACTCTTCACGAAAATTCGCTTCCGCCAGCGAGATGTTGCCGTAGGGGCAGCGCCGCGCGCAATTCCCGCAGCCGATGCAGGAATCTTCGATGAACACTTCGCCGTTCACATCCCGCGTGATGGCCCCGGTGGGGCAGCCGATCATGCACTCCGGATCTTTGCAGTGCATGCAAGAAGTGGTGACGAGAATCTTCTCCAACTCCTCCGGACGATTTCTCACCGGAACTTCGAACTTCATTCCATGCCGGGTCAATCGCGAAATGCCTTCGTGCAATTCCGCGCAAGCGTTGACGCAGTTTCCACAGCGCGTGCAGCGATTCAAGTTGATGACCAGCGCCGAGGTCGCTTTGACCAATCCTCGTTCGACGACTTCGCCGATGAATCCCAACGGCGACGCCGATTTTTCCTTCTTCCCTTCCGCCGCCAACCGCGCCCGCTCCACCGCTTGAAATTTGTCGGCGAGTGACTCGTAGCGATTGAGGAGCGCCAGAAAATCCTCGCGCATGATCTGCAGCAACTCGACCTTGCCCATGGCAAAGATGGAGGCATTGCGCTTTTCGGCGTGGATCAAAGCGGATTCGCCGAAGTAGTAGCCGTCCTTGAGATACGCGACGATCCGCTCCTCGCCGCCCGTCAGGCGCTTCACTACGCGCACGTAACCGTCGCGAATGAGATAAAAGGAATCCGCGTCGTCGCCCTCGAGGAACACGGCATCGTCCTTGTTTAAAATTTTCAGTTTGACCTTCGGGATCAATTCCGAGAGCACCGCTGGATCGATTTCGGAAAAGTATGGAATCATGCGCAGGTGATTGGCCAGGCCGCGCTCGACGTACACCTGATTCATCGCGTTTCGGAATGGTCCCGGCTTTTTCATCGACGCTTCAAAAACACGCCGCGGCGCCTTGATGGTCCGGCATTTTTCTTTGGCAATAACGTTGGCGTTCCGGGGCAATCCGCTGATCAGCGTCATCTCGCCCACAAAGTTCCCCGGCCCTAAAGTGGCCAAGGTGACGAAACTGCCGTCGTCTTTTTCGAGAGAAACCGTTACAGCGCCGGTGATGATGATGTAGAAACTGTTTCCGAAGCTTCCTTGCGTAATGATGAAATCCCCGGGCTTGAACTCGTGCAATTCACACTCGGCGCCGCCCTCCAGTTCAGCCGGGCCGAGCCACTCTGTGAGCTCGTCGGGATCCTTTCCGGCAAACAGCTCCATCTTTTGGAGCGTCTTCAAAATCTCCGGTGTGACTTCTTTCTCGTTCATGGGATGACGGTCTGCCCCATTCTTCTGACAAACTGAAGCCAAGAAATGCGCGCCCACAGGCGCTGAGATCAACTTTAGCGGTGGTCAGATTCTATGAGAAACGAAACTCGAATTCAAGCTAACTCGCGTTCTATTCCCTCAGATCGATTTCCAAACGTTTCATGGATTCATCGGCGCCGTGTGAGCCGCCGGCAACATCGTTTCCAAGCGATGGCTCTCCGGCGCGGTGATCGGATTGTGACAGCGCGAGCAATCGTAAACGATGAAGCTGTCGCGGCCGTTGTGGCACTGCATGCACTCGTGCACTGCCGGAATCGTCATATCGAAACGCTCGATGGAAGTGCGCACGAGTTGATGGCACTCCTCGCATTTGATCGCTTTCCCGGTCTTCTTATTGATCAGATGGCTCTTGTGCGTGAAGGCGTAACTGACGGTTCGCCGAGAATCGTCGAACAGGTATCCTACGTGGCATCCCGCGCACTGAAACATTTGCGGCTTCACATCGGTTCGTTGAAGATGGCATTCCACGCACTGCGGATGCTGCGGAATCGTCTCAATCACGCCGTCCGCGTCCATCGTGTGACAATCCTTACACTCCAAGGTCCGGACCTTGGTCTTTTCGTGCTTACTGTGTAGAAATTTGAAGTGAGCCTCGCTGCCGATGATGCGCATCATCTTGGGGAAAGGATGGGCATCAGCTTCAGTCGCCTGAGGTTCCGCCGCCCACGCAACCGATTCAAACACGCGCGCTGCGCGGAAAGCAGAATTCCTCGCGCTTACCGGCAGAAATTCGCGCACTACGCCGGCACTGCTGCAAACCAGCACGATCAAAAACAGAAATTTCATCAGAACGGACGTCGATGGCTTCATGATCTCTTCCTGTTCATTTCTTATTCTTGGGAAGACGAATGCTGAACACGCTCGGAGCTTCTCTCTGATTTTTGTGACACGATTCGCAAGGAACTTTTCTCATCTGTCCGGGATGCAGCGGATCGGGCTCCTGCAAACGCGCCGAATGCTTGAACGCCGACGGCGTGCGATTCGCAAAGATGTTCACCTTCGGCTCCATGTTCGGGCTGGTGTGGCACCATTGACATTGATCCATTTTCACGATGACCTTCGGAAGAAACTCGCGCTCTGACACCGTCAACACCGCCACGGCCGCCGGCTTCGAAGGCGCATGGCAGACGAAGCATTGCGGATGCGACGGCAACTCCCGCTTCACGCCATCGGCGGCCAATTTGTGGCAAAACTCGCAATGCAAGTTGAAAGGATACTGCCGGTTCAACCCGTGGAGATGCCTGTTCGGATCGAGATGCGAGCGATGCGAGAAGGCCAAACCAAATTGCGAATGGAACGCCGTGGTGGTGAACGGCACATCGGCTTTGTTCTTCGTTTTGTAGTTGGAGCTGCGATGGCATACGGCGCAAATCTTCAGTGGCTTGTCCTTGAAGAATTGTTGAGCGTGGCATTCGATGCAAGGCATGTGACCGACGGTCCCCGGCCGAACGTTCGTCCCCAACTTCTTCGGATCCAAGATGTGACAGTCCGCGCACACCAGCTTTCTTTTCTTGTTCGTCAGCCCATGATCGGCGTGATTGAACTTCGTATAATCCACCGGTTTCTTTTCGAGAAGCGTCGCAGCCGATTCCCGTTGCGCGTCCGCACGCGGCGCGGCCGCCGCGGGTAGACTCACCAGCAGAACGCCGAGAGAAATGGGGAGGAAGAGTTTCTCCACCCACCGAATTGTTCGCTGCGCACGATCCATCAAATTTCTTTCCTACTCGCTCGGCTGAAGGCCGCGCAAAACCTGTTGTCGCATCGGCCAGGGCTGGCGAACTCGCTGCGCTACCGCCGCCGGCGTATGGCACTTGAGGCAATATCCCCAACTGAAAATCCTCTTCTTGGCCACAACGGCGCCATTGTGACAGCCGGTGCATCGATCCATGGGCGGAGGCTTGAGGCTCGCCAAGGTTTTGCTTTCCATCACTCCCACGTGGCACTTCGCGCAATCGATTTTGACGTGCGTCTTCGGATCGATCTCGTGATGCTGATGATTGAATTTTCCGGAGACCGGTCTCAAGTAAGTGTTCTGGGATACTTCTCGATTGCCGGGCCGCAATCGATGACACCCTGCGCAATCCGACATCGCCGGCTTGACTCGCGGTTTGTTGTGACACGTCTGACATTCCGGATGACCGGGGACGGTCTCATAAATCTTCTCCGGCGAAAGTTTGTGACACGCATCGCACTTCGCCAGCATGTGAAATTGAGCTATGGCCGGGTCGTGCGGATCGACGTGAACCTTGTGATTCATCACATCCTGAAACTGCGTGGGCCGCTCGAAATTCGGGAACTGCGCGAGTTGAGGCACTTTGTTGACGATCTGATTCGTGTGGCACACGGAACAAATCTTCTGGTCCTTCGCCGTGAATTGCTCCACGTGACAGCGCATGCATGCCTTGTGCGGAGGCAGTTGCGTCCGATCCACTTGCTCTCGGCTCACCGCGTGGCAATCCTGGCAAACAAGCTTTCCCTTCTTGTTCTTCTCATTGTGTGTGGAGTGAAGAAACTTGGAGTAGTCGGGCGGCTTCTTTGCTGATGGAAGACTGAATGCGATGCCGCAGGGAGCGATCATTGCCAACATCAAGACGGTCAATGCGAGTCCGCCTCGCCCTCCCTTTCTCATCAAAAATCCGGTTATCGTCAGGAGAAACGGCGCCTGTCTCTTTTCTCCGAGCATAGGCGCGCATCTCCATTCGCCCTTTGGCGCCGCCACGGCTGTCCGGTGATTTATGCTCCTTTGAGCTACGCCATCCTGCATCGGCACTCCCGTAAATTTCCCCGGCCTTTCAAAATTCAGCTTGACAGTGGATTCGCTTTTCGATAACCATCTTGCGATCCTAAAGCAACCTGTTTGTCTGAGAACGACATTTCGGCCCGCGTCAAAGACGACGGCGATTTACAGTCTCAGGCTGCTTTGATGAACCCTGGATCGAACGAAATCACGCATCCGCGCATCTGACCAACGAGTTTATGACTGCCAAAAGTCCGTTCACATTCCGCATCCGTTTTTGGGGTGTCCGCGGTTCGGCCCCAACCCCCGTTCACGCCAACATGAAGTACGGCGGGAACACGCCCTGCGTGGAGGTGGAGACGCAGGACGGCGCCATCATCATCTTGGACGCCGGAACAGGACTGCGACAGCTGGGCGATTCTCTGATTGAGCGCGCCCGTCGAGGCCAGGGCGCCATTCATGCGAGCATCTTGCTGACGCATTTTCACTGGGACCATATTCAAGGACTCCCGTTCTTCCGGCCGATCTACTCCTCTCAAAACTCCTTTGTCATTGGCGCGGCCTTGCCGGAAACTCAATTTCTGCGATACGCCTTTCAGGGCCAGTTCAGTTATCCCTACTTCCCGGTGATTTACGATCAACTGGGCGCCAAGATTGAGTTCATTCAATTTCCACAAGATCCCATCGAGTTCAACGGAATCCAGTTGAGCTCACGCCGGTTGAGCCATCCGCAGGGCTGCTCCGGCTTTCGGCTGGAACTGAATTCCAAGGTTCTCGTTTACGCCACCGATCACGAACACGGCCGGCCAGAAACGGATCGCGCGGTTCGCGAGCTGGCGCGCGACGCCGATGTGTTGATCAGCGACGCTCAATACACGCCGGAGGAATACTCCTCCGGGAAAGCCGGATGGGGCCATTCCACGTGGGCCGATGTCATCCGCATCGCCGAAGACGCGCATGTCAAAAAATTGGTCCTCACGCATCACGATCCCTGGCGGGAAGATGAAGCCTTGGCCGCCATTGAGAAGATGGCCAAAGCCCGCTTTCATGAAGCCCTCTCCGCCCGTGAGGGAATGGAAATCCTTCTCTGATACCCCATCTCCCTGACTCAGAAATACGGTGAGGTTCCGCCAAAAAAGATCCAAGTATCAAGCGCCAAATTCCAAACAATCGCCAACCATCAAATTCCAATAACAGCCTCCGCTGAAGAACTGGCCGAAATTCGAAAGAGGGCCATTTCAGTTTGGCACTTGGATGTTGGCCCTTGTTTGAGAATTGGAGCTTGGTCATTTCTATTTCATGCGCGACAAATATGAATTCTTGAGTCCTCGCCGGCGCGCCGGCATGTGCGGGTCTTCTTCCGACATTTCATCCGCCTCTCGGGATCGGAACCACTTTGAATTTTCGGAATTTGGGCTGTTGAGTTTTGCGTGGCCTCGCGGGAGGCGGCCCGACCGGAGGTGGAAAGTTCTCTTCGATCACTTTCTCGGCGGCCTTCGGATCCTCCGGCAAATTGGGCACCGTATATATCTGGTGATTTGACGGATGGATGAACATCTCCCGCATCTCCGAAAGGTTGAACGGTCGCGCCCCGCGCCGTCCAAACACCGCGATCTGATTTCCGCTTTCGTCGACCGCGCGATCGCGGTCTAGTCCTTTTGAAAGGGCCAGCGCCGGACCTTTCGTTTTGTGGGTCGCAATGAGAATCGGCGTCGGCTTGGCGCTGAACCCGTAAAATCCCGGCGTTCTTTCCGGTGATGCCAGTTCGATCACGCGGAGCCCGTTTTTTCCGTCGGCCACGTACGCATAGGCGCTGGCGTTGGTCATACCAATCTTCACGTCACGCGCGTCGTTGATGACACCGTTCGCGGTGAAGAATTCCAGCAAGTGCGGATGCTCCGGCTGCTCCACATTGATGATCGCCAATCCTTGCTTGCCCCCGGCGACGTAAGCATACGTTCGCGCGACGTAAACCTGATGCGCGTCCGTCAACGGAACCATGGCGTCGTGGACTACGCGCGCATGCTCCGGATCGGTCACGTCGATCACTTTCAGGCCTTGAGCGTCCGTCACGAAAGCGTACCGGAACTGCACGGCCACGCTGCGCGGGCGGACGAGGTCCGGCGCTCCGATGACCCCAACCACCTTGGGACGCAGCGGGTTTTCAATTGAAACGATCACCAGTCCGTGATCGCCGGTCATGTAAGCGTAATTCCCGGCGATGGTGATGAAGTTCGCTCCGTCAAGAATGCCGTTGGGATTGAAGGCCAAAGCTCGCTTCAGAAAATTATCTTCGGGATCGCCGTCCAACAGCGTGGAAACGCCCGGATGTTTGTGCTTGAGATTCGGATCGCCGATCACCACCAGTCCTTCGTATTTGTCCGCGACGTAGAGAAACGCATACACCAAACTGACGCGCCCTTCCTCGTTCTCCGGACGATGCGAGCGCGTGGGATCGGCGGCCAACGTCGAAGGCGAGGC
>CAZIDA010000101.1:0-8991 GCA_964537865.1 uncultured Acidobacteriota bacterium | reverse complement strand
GTGCAACGTGTTTTCAATTTATCGCCACTTTGCCGACGCCGACGCGATCGAGCGAACCCGCCGGCGCTACTTCAGCGGCGGCCTCGCCTACAGCGACACCAAAGAAGAACTGTTTGAGTTGCTCGAGAAACGCTTTTCCGAGGGGCGGCGACGCTACAACGACTTTCTGAAGCATCCGCAGACCATCGATCAATACTTGAAGGAAGGGGCGGAAAGGGCGCGAGCCGTTGCTCAACCCATGATGGAGCGCGTGCGCTCGGCGATCGGCGCCGGACCTTTCATGGATTGACGCTTCCTGGCGAGTACACCGAAGCGTGAAAGAGCTGTGCTCTCTGCCGACGGCTTCTATTGAGAAAGATAAAATATAGTGACGCCTTCTGGCGCGGGTAGGCCCGCCGAGCGCGTTTCTCGGCGGGATGGCGGACCACCCAGCGAGAAATTCCTGTTTGAGCGAAAGCCGATGGGTCGACTTTATCCTTAGGCCCGGCTCCCCGGCGAGAAGAACGCTCGCCGGGTCTACCAGGGCGTTTTGAGAATCCCGTCTGCTGTCACTATATTCTATCTTTCTCTATACGCTATACGTCGCGCGGGCTGATCTTCCTGCTTGCGTTTCTGGCCAGACGACGATTGCCAATCCGTCGGGAGAGAGAAAAGATTCCAGAGATTGGAACCAAGCCGGCCAGCCGAAAACGTCCAATCGCCGCCAGGCCGGCGGAAGCCACGCAGCCGCACTCGGCACAATCGGGACGCCCGCCGATGGGGCATGGATGGATGTGAGTCGTGAAGTCCGCGGAGACGCAGGTGATGGTCTGAGCAAAGATGCATTCGTCCGGCGAACGCGGTGGCTGGAGATAGCCCTTCAAAACGGCTTCCGGCGCATACAGCTTTGGGAAACGCGAGCACAGTTCTCGAATCTCGCCGACGACGCGCCGGCGTTCGGCCGGCCCTATCCGCTCCTCTGATTCCGCTCCCTCCTGGGGCGTGAAGAGGCTGAACCAGATTTTACGGACTTCGGCGCGCTCGGACCAGAAGCCGCAGAAGTCGGCGAGGTACCCGGCTCGAACGAGCATCTGCTTGGTGAGAGTGCAATGGACGATGAGAGTGTGTCCCGCGATGTGTCGCAGGATTTTTTCGTAGGTGGCGGGTGCTCGACGGCGATCGTGCTCGGGCTGCAACCCGTCCACCGACACAACCAAATGCAGGTTGCTGAGTTTCGCCCACTGCGCCGGGATGACCGTGACGGCGCTTGTCACCAACTGTACTTCGACTCCCATCTCCTCCAGTTGAGGCAAGATCAGGTCCAGCTCCCGCCGGCGAACCAGTGGTTCCCCGCCCACAATCGAGAGATGCAGCGGGCGGCGCCTGCGAACCAACGACAGCAACCCATCTACCAGGTCCTGTCCGCGAAAATCAGAGATCTCATCCAAGCGAGTCGTATCCCCAAGATGGGTTGGCTCATACGCGTAGCACCCCGGACATTGAAGCGGACATTCTTTTGTAATCTCGACCGACAAGAAAGGTCTCTGGCCCGCCAGGATTTTGCGCCAAGCTGGAATAATGTCCGCTTTGATCATTTTCGATGCGCTCCAGTGGGCCCTCGCGACCGGTCATAACCCTAGTCTTCAAAGCTGCCTGTTGTACCCTGAAACCCTCTCAACGCCTGTTTCAAGGTCCACTTGATCGCACGGCTGGCCTTATAGGCATAAGCGAGATTGTGGTTCAGCGTGGAGTAACAATGTCCTTGGCACGAGGCCTTCATGTTTCGCAGTTGCTCGGAATCAAAGCAAGGCGCGCCGATCATGCCCCAGTTTTCCGTCGCCGAGTACATTGGAAAACACGGCCCCAGAGTTCCATCCGTGCGAATGATGATTGAGTTCTGTCCCGCCCGACAATCCCAGCATTGCAGCTTGCCGCGCATAAACTCCTTCATATCCTGGAGGCGCCGAACCGAGTTCACCATCTTGTATCCGGATCTATTCTTCTCGGTCAGCCAGTCGATCACTTCGTCGACTCGCGGCCAATCCTCCGGAGTGATGAACGTGCTGTTCCCTTCCTGATGTTTGAAATGCGGTTGATCCAGCATCGGCGTCTCGTTGATGTGGTAATCGGTGGCGATGCCGTTGTCGTGCGCAATCTCAGTCAACTGTTTGACATCTTCCAGATTGATTCGAGTGATATTGATGTTGAAGAAGACGCTGTAGCCGTAAATGTACTGCTTCTTGATGAGGTATTCAAAGTACGGGCGAATAGGATTCAGGGCTTTCGGCAGCTCTTTCCGGTCCTCCACCGAATCTACCGCCAGATTCACCGTGGCAACGCCCGCGTCCCCAACGCGGTCGATGACTTCCTTGCGCATGAGCCGCCCGTTGGTGGGCAGGTAAACATAGAATCCTCTCTTCGCTCCGTAGTAGGTTACCTTGTGGGCGAAATCCGGACGCAGCAGCACTTCTCCTCCCATGAGCGCCAAGACGCGGCAGCCGGTGTCGTGCAACCAATCGATCGAGCGGCGCGCCGTCTCCTCCGTCATCCCCTTGACTCGGTTGTCGAACGCCCAACAATAGTGACAGTCGAGATTGCATTTCCACTCCGTGAACAAGTAGGCGATGATGGGGTGAAAGTCGCCCGGCCGCAGGCGCGAGTTGATGTAGGGATAGAGCCAGCCGCGCAGCGTGCGTGAAATCATTGGAAACGTCACTCGGCTGCGGTAAGGGTTGTCTCCTTTTGGCAGGAACTTCGGATCCGGTTCGACATCGCCAAGGTACTCCGGAAACTGCGGGAAGACGGGAGTGGGCAGCGCTAGCCCTGGCTTTGGGGCCGTGGACACAAAGGCCTGCGGATTGGGTCGGTTGGGTGTCTCACACGCCACAGGAACATTGGGCGGGGGCCATCCCGCCATGAGTTCGGATTCTTGAGTGTTCTCTCTTTTGGTCGTTGTCATGTTCAAGCCTCAATCTGAATTTGAAAGTGGCGGCGCACTTTGCAGCCGTCGAATCAGGCAAGACTTCTTGCTGAGTTAGATTGTCGCGACTCATCGGCTTTCGCCCCTGGGCGCTTGTACAAGCTCCCACGGGGGTGAACAGTTCACGGCAAAGTCTGGAGTGAGCGGAAGGAGTCATATGCCACGGATAGAACTCTCCCCTTGCAGGCGAGATGGTTTGTTGATTTCTAGGCCCCCTTGCTCTCCTCTTTAAACGAATTTCCGCAGATGCAGCCCCCAGCTTGGGTCGTCCTATGTTTTCTCTGCCAGTCCGTTGAAAATAGAATCTCGCCCTCATTGCCATAGATTCAAAATACCCTGTAGAGACTCAAGAACTTTTGACGATTACAGGCCTGCTGTCCGAGTGCGCAGATATGTCACCAAAGACTCAGGCTCCGGCGCCGAGAATGCGGTTTCTTCGTGGACCAGTTTGGCGGAGGCGGTCACGGAACTCCAAGCCTCATGATTTAGAATGTCAAAGTCGGCGGTGGGCGGCGCGCTTACGCCGCAAGGGGGAGGAAGGGGTGCGACCTCTGAAAAGGGCACGCTTCAATGCCTCGCACACTTCTGGAGAAGGAGGAGGGACATCACGAACCTCATAGTTCCGGCAGGCTCGGATCGTGGATTTTAGGCTCTGCAGATAGTCCAGACAAGACCGGCACCCACGAAGGTGTGTTTCAAGATTCCGGCAGGTGGCCTTCGGCAAGGTTCCATCCAGAAATTCCGACAGCATGGCAAATATTTTCCGGCACTCCTTCTGCGTTTTCACAGCATTCTTCCCCCTCGTTCATGAACGCACGCGTCGAGCTCTCTACGGACAAAGACGCGAGCGCGGTGCAGGCGCATTCGAGCAGTATTTTCGGAAATGCCCATCACCTCAGCCACCTCCCGGGTGTCGAGTTGCTCCATGTCCCGGAGGATAAGCACCAGGCGATAAGTCTTTGGCAGTGAAAGCACAGCGCGCTCCAGAAGTCTGTGGCATTCGTCATTAAAGGTGGCCTCCTCGGGCGTCTTCATCCAGGTTTTCCCTTCCCGCCCTGACGCCTCGGCCGGTTCCGGCATGAGGGCGTCTAGCGAGAGCATCTGTTTCGGTGCAAACTTGCTCTGGCGTCGGCTCATCAAGCACTGGGTCTTGGCGACCTTGTAAAGCCAAACCGCCAGCGCCCGCGAATTTGGAAACTCCTTGAGGGAGCGGGCCAGCCGGATTAACGTTTCCTGCGCGATGTCCTCAGCATCGTAGCGGTGACCGCAGACCTTCATCCCGAACGAATAAACCGTTGACTGCAATGCTCGGATCGCCCGCTCCACATCCTCCGTCCGATCTGAGCGCAACCACTGAAGAGCCTGTTCAATTTTTTCTCTGCCGCTTTTCGCCATCCGCAAGCACCTGCCCAACCGTCGAGAACTGAATGAGCGAAAGAAACCACAGGAGAAGCCATGGTGATTATATCACAGCAAAAATCATCACCCCGGACGATATAGGCAGTACCTCGGACAACTGAACTCCTTATGCCTCCTTCACGAGCGGCGGCATTCTGCCGCCATACCTGTGATCCACCGCGAACTGAGGTGAAAGGTATTTTTGGTCACGACATGGATCCTCTTCAGTCGTGCTTTTTGAAAAGGACAACAAGTGAATGTGTGCAAACGGCAGCCAAAATTCGATGGAGCCTCATCCTTTGAGTCCGCGCTCCGTGATCGGCTGATTCAAGGGGTCACCGATCGCCATAGACGTTGCCGCAAATGTATGTTCGTCGTCAGGCGCCATCGACAGCGTGATCAGAGAGGCCGCAACCGATTCTCCTTCCGAAATTACACAATACGGCAATCCCTGTTCGTCCGCCAATCTTCGTGAATTTTCCGACATCCACTCGCGGACACTTCTCGCTTTCATTCGCTTAGGAACCACAGGGAAACGTGATTCATGACTGCGGATTCCCCGGGTCGCATAAATCGGTTTTTTTTGGGATTCGTAATAAGTGCGCGACAGGATTTCGCCGACAAGTCCCAGGCTGAAGATCTGAATGCCGGCCAAGATGAGCACGGTAGTGGCAAACAGGAGAGGACCCTTCTGCAACAGGATCTCTTTGTGAAGGATGATTTTGTCGAACAGCAACACGGCTGCGCTGGTCGCCCCGACACCGGATAACAGCAAACCGAGAAAGCCAAAAAAGTGAAAGGGCCGCGTGGAGTAGTCGAGCAGGAACTTGGTGCTCAAAAGATCGAGAAATACCCGAAAGGTTCTGGAGATTCCATAATTGGATTTTCCATTTTGGCGTTGTGGATTGTTGATGGGAATTTCGGTGATGCGGGCCCCGAATGCGGTCGCCAGGGCTGGAATGAAGCGATGCAGATCCCCATAGAGCGGGATGTTCTGAATGACTTCTCGCCGATAGGCCTTGAAAGTTGTTCCGAAATCGTGGATCGGTACTCCCGACAGTTTGGCCATCATGCGGTTGGCGATGGCGCTGGGCAGTCGTCGCGTCAGCCACCGGTCGTGCCGGCTCGCCCGCCATCCGCTGACGATGTCGTAACCTTCGTCAAGCTTGGAGATAAATCCGGGAATCTCTTCCGGATCATGTTGAAGATCTCCGTCCATGGAAATCACGATCTCGCCTCGCGCCGCGTCAAAGCCGGCTTTCAAGGCGGCCGTTTGTCCGAAATTTCGGCGCAAGGTGACAATTTTGACCCGAGAATCGCTTTCATAAATCTCGGTCAAGATTTTCGGCGTGGGGTCTTGACTGCCGTCATCGATGAAGAGGATCTCGTAGGGTTCTCCGATCTCCTCCATCACGAGTGTAAGCCGGGCATAAAGCGGTTCGACGTTCGATGCTTCATTGTACAGAGGAATGACGATCGAGTATTTGATGGGGTTTCCCGAGTTCATATCTTAAGCTCCTTCACAAAAAGCATTGAGATTCCCAATGGCGCACCACAGGTTTCTTAAGCGGCAGTCACGCCAATTCCATTCCATTGGCCAAGATCCGCATAGTCGACAAGGCGTATTCCCAACCCATCCACCAATCGTCGGATGCGCGGTGAGGTCAGCGCTTCCAGTTCCCTTTCACGTTCCTCAATGAGGCGAGTGCCCGCTGACGCAAGAGCGGGGTCGACGTATCCGGGATGACACATTAACTCGCTCTCATCATAGGGGAGACGACGCAGAAGGGTCTCGATCTCCGCCACATCCAAGAAGCCCGTTTGGGTCACCCCAAAGAAATGTGTCGGAGATGTGATGCCGAACCTCGCACACTTCTTACGGAAAACCCGCGCGAAGAAGGAGACCGCCCGGCCGACGGCATATTGCTTTGCCGTTCCCACAGACGGACGATGTGAGTCAAACAAGAGTCCTGCCAAAGCCGGCGCTTTCTCAAGCGGACAGCGGACCCTGCGGATTCCTAATTCCCGAGCTAGAGTTATGACCACATCCGAAATGCCAGGGAGAACGTGGACATGCTTGTGTCCGTCCAAATGGGTCGGTGAAATTCCAGCGCCACGCACTCTCAGGATTTGCGCTCGAAGCTCGGTTTCGATCTCAGAAAGGGACACTCGCCCCATGGCAATACCCTTCCAAAGCATCCCAGGCCTCAGGTACAAACGTCCTTGCGGGTCAACGAGTGACGGGATGATCTCGGGAGAAGACACCGGCATTCCTTGTGAAAGATTGAGGTGTACGCCGACACCCAGGGATGAGTGAGCACGAGTGATTTCAACGGCATCCTCGAAAGCTTGGCCATTGGCCATCAGGGTTGCGCTGGTCACTATACCGCTCCCGTAGGCGTCGCGAATTCCTCGGTTGACGCCTTTCGTGAGTCCCCAATCATCCGCGTTAACAATCAGCCGCTTCATGGTTTGAATAAGGATTCTGAATCATCGTTTGGATTTTCGATTTCGAAATGGACCATCGGGTCGCCAGCAGCAGTCCGATCGCATCCCAGAAAATAGTCCGTCCCTTCCGAATCACAGCCAGGGAAACACCTTCGCTCATGCCGGCACCGAGAGCCCTCAGCGTCATGCCGATCGCTCCCTCTTCGGCGCCGACGCCCAAAGGAACGAAGAATACGAGATGCGCCACACGATTGGCGACTTCCACCAAGTAGGCAGCGAGAACGGAGCCGTGACCGCATGTTGCCCTGAGAATGAAATACACTTCACCGGTTCCGGTAAGGTGCGCCAAGACCTCCAGCATCAAAATGGAAAGGAAACTCTTTCTCCGGGTCCTGAAAAAGTCGTGGATCGTAGTTTCAAAATCTCGGAGGCCCTGGTCGAGTTTCTGAAGGCGAGGCCGCCGCGAAGCGCGAATTTTCAGCCGGTCCAAGAGGGCCGCAAGCCAGCGCTTCTGCGCGCCGACCGCGAATCCTAGCCCCAAGATGGAAAGGAGCAGGAAGACCGCCGCGCCACCGGCCGCCAACTGAAACCGGCCGGGAGCGGCTATATAGAAAACCAGGATCGCCGCCCCTCCACTGATAAACAGCATGGTGGCGAGTCCGTAGATGAGGTCCTCGATGGCCACCGAAGCGGCGGTCGTCCCCACTTGCATGTATTTCGAGCCCGCCCAGATTTTGACGGACTCTCCCAGCACTGGCCCGGCCGGAGTGAGGTCGGTGAAAGCGTCGCCCACGAGCCTCAGTCCAAACAATCGGAGCAGGCCGGGGCGGTGATCTTCTTGTTTCAAGGTGCGTTGCCACGCGATCGCTCTAATGATTTGACGGGTCCCGGAAAGCACAATAAGGACAATGAAGCCCCAGCCCAAGAGCTGAAACTTCTCGAAGATTGAGGTGAGGCCGGTCCGCGCTGCCAGGTAAAGGAACAAACCTAGCCCTAGGACAACGGACAGTAAGCTGAGAGGACGCGAGACACGTCTCATCGGAGTGCCCTCACGAAAGCCAGCTCTTGAGAATGGTAGACCTGAGCGCCGAGTATGCCCCCCACTTCCACAGTCCAGGCGGGTCGCTCGTCGGTCTCAAGCTCGTGGATGATGGAAGCGTTCTCAACATACTCCCGCCCGGCTTGAACGACGAAGTAGGGATCGTTCGCACTCAAGTTTTTCATACCATCGGTGATGTCGACGTAATGCAAATCGTCCCGGTCGAAGCGGTGGAAATAGTACTCGAACAACGGTTCGGACTCTCCACCTACGGTGGCTCCCCGCGGAGCTTCTGCGCAGATTTGCCGGATGGCAACGCGCAAGTCAGCGTCGTTCAGTTCGTCATGCGGGAAGTAATCACCGGCGGGCCTCCAGCTCAAAGGATTCAAATACAGGGAGTAGAAGGGCGCCGCCTTCGCAGCAACCCACAATGGTTCCACTAGGAACAACATCGCAAAAGCCAAAATTGCGGCCGCGGCCGCCGGACGATAAGGTCGCGGCTTCATCACGAACGAAAGCCACGAAAAGACCTTCGTCAGGCCGATGGCGGCGATGATGTAAACCGTGGGCATCCACGAAAGCATCCACCTGAGCCATTTGGTACCGACCAGCGAGAAGGGAATGAACCAGAAGAAGAACATGAAGAGAATAAAAGACGCTCCGGCCTCTCGTCGGCGGCGGAGGATTTCCACCAGCCCCACCAGGAAAGCTGCCAGAATCAGAATCGGCGTCTTGATGGCTAGGAAAAGCAGGTAGAAATAAATAGGCATACCGTCTCTGAAGTGGGCTAAGTCTTCGTAGCGAAATCTCCCCATCATCAGATAGCCGTGATGGATGACACTCCCTCCTTCTATATAACTGAGCATGTATTTGAAGGTGCTTGGCAAGAAAACCACCGGGTTCGCCAAAGCGAAAACCAGGGCCAAAGTTCCATAAACAAGAGCATAATCTCTCCGGCGCAGCACCGGATATTTCCTCCTCTTCCGAACTAAGTAGTAGTAGAGAAAGTTCAGACCGAGATAGTGTGGAAAGTACTTCGAGGCAAGCATCAAACCAAAACTTGCCCCGCTCGCGGCGTAGAACCGCTCGCTTCGTCGAACGTCGCTCGCAGCCAAGCTCTTGGCCCGGACATAGAAGTAGTAGGCGA
>CAZIDA010000100.1:0-9017 GCA_964537865.1 uncultured Acidobacteriota bacterium | reverse complement strand
CCCTCAAGCGGTCTCCTTGAAAGAAAACAAGTCCGCGGACGAGAAACGAAAAGAGAGGGAAGAAAAACGCAAGAATTTGGAGACCGTCGGTGGAAGCGGGAAGGTGCGGATTTCACTTCATTCCTCTTTTCAATTGCCCATTCGAGGTCAACTGTCGATGCCGCTGGATCCGCCGATTATTCTCCTCGATAATTCGACGGCGTCCAAGCTTCTTCTTCAACTGCAGAACCCAACGCCGCATGCGGAGACGT
Source organism: uncultured Acidobacteriota bacterium (assembly GCA_964537865.1). GTDB lineage: Bacteria > Acidobacteriota > Terriglobia > JAIQFV01 > JAIQFV01 > CAZIDA01. The sequence goes on along the minus strand of CAZIDA010000100.1, from coordinate 8,766 downwards.
ATTCGATTGAAATTCAGGTCAATGGATATCACCTCACTCCTTCGATTAAGAAGGTCAGCGTTCAAGCGAATTCCGTCGAAGATTACGAATTCACGCTTTATCTTTTCGTGAAAGGGTTGTTGGACCCGAAGAATAAATTCACACCGGGGAAATTCATTCTGAAGTCCGGCTCCAAAATCATTGAGAAAGATTTCTGGATGGTGACTCTGGATCAAGGAACGGCGGTGGCTTATACCATGGACTTGGATCGCGATGGGTTTACCGACGTGGTCATGGAGAACTCGGAGTTGCGGCTGATCATCATTCCGAATGCGGGGGCGCGATCGTTCGTCCTCTTCGATAAACGGACAAACCAAGAAATCTTCACCAGCGTAGGCGGCTTGCGAGATCGATTCACCTTCAACAAGAATCTCCCGACATGGACTCAGCCGCGGCAAATCCGAGGCTACTTCGGACTCTTCAATCGGTCCTACAAGTTTCGCGTTTTGGCATCCGGCCAGGACACGGCGAGTGTCCAGTTCAATTACACGGCGCCGGATGTTCTTCCGGCAGGCGTCCAAATCGTCAAGACCATCACTCTCAAAGGCAGCGAAGATCACTTTGACGTAGAATCTGAAATCATTCCACAAAAAGTTGATCCCTCCATGCCGCAGGCATTTGTTTCGATGAGCTCGGTCGGTTTGCCTTTCTTGGAAGGGAGGTCAGCGCTGAAGGTGGAGCCTGTTGGGGAGACTGAAAAGCTGGTCGACCACATTCAGCGTCTGCAGAAGGAGTACTCGGGAGAGATCAATATTTTCTTCAAGCCATTCACTCCCGGAGTTCAGAAATATGATTATCTGGTTAGATACTCGCTCCCAATCTTGCTTCAATGACACGAAAAATAGCAAAAAAGATTGAGCCGCAGAAACCGGGTCAAGCCTAGAAAATAAGCGGTTTGGTTGCCTTCAGTCGGCCAAGGATTGTCCCCCGAGTTCACTCTTTCCTCGCCTATTTTTTTGACAAAAAAGAAAATCTGTAAATAATAGGATCGAAAGACCAGCTCTAACTTTTGGTTTTAGAGTGGATTAAGTCGGTCTCCGCGCCGCGGGGAATTGATCGAACATTGTTTCTTCCAGTCTTAAAGCTTTTCCCCTTTTTGAAAGAAATCTTGTTGAGCCAACGTCTTGCGGGGATTTGCTGAAAAAATTCTATGAATATTCTTGACAAGCTCCGGACAGAAAAATGTGACCGCGTGATTGCTTTCAGCGACGACTCGACTGGGCTGCGAGGTTTCATTGTCATTCACACGCTGCGGAAGGGGCGCGCGTTGGGTGGAATCCGATTGTGGAATTATCCCAATGAAGAGGCCGCCTTGGAGGACGCCGTTCAACTGGCCTCTGCGATGACGCACAAAGTGATCATGGCCGATCTGCCTTGTGGCGGCGCCAAATGCGTCATCTGGAACCACGAGAAGCTGAAGCGAAAGCCGGCGTTGGTCAAGCTGGCGCAGATCATCGAGTCGCTGCAGGGAACGTTTTTCGCCGGTCGAGATTTGGGAGTCGGCCCCGCCGATTTGGCCCTCATGGCGAAGCAATCGGATTATGTGGTCAATGAAAGAAAGACCGGTGACATGAGCGTTTACACCGCCCTGGGGATCATTCAAGGAATGCGAGCCGCGGTGCAGTTCACCACCGGGCAAGATACTTTAGCGGGCCGCTCGGTCAGCGTTCAAGGAGTCGGAGAAGTCGGTTCGGCCCTGGTCAAGTTGTTGGCCAAAGAGAAAGCCAAGTTGACGATTACCGATATGGACCGTCGCTTGGCTCAGTCCATCTCGCGAAAGTATCGTGCCGCTTTGGTGGAACCTGAAGAGATTTTTACGGTGCGAAGCGACATTTTCGCGCCGTGCGCCGTGGGCGGCGTGTTGGATGAAGTCCACGTGAAACGGCTGCGCGCCAAGGCCGTGGTGGGCGCGGCCAACAATCAACTCTCGTCGCCTGAAATGGGGCAGGAATTGGCGAATCGTGGAATTCTTTACGCGCCGGATTACATTGCGAATTCGGGCGCCATTATCCACGGCGCCCGATTTTCGTTGGATGGCCGGAAGGATAATTCCAAGGAGATCCGAAAAATCTACGATCGCGTCCTCACCATCGCCACGATGGCCAAACGCAAGAACGTTCCCACCAACGTGATTGCCGACCAAATCGTTTCAAAGAAGCTCGGATGGTGATAGCCATCCTGGCAGGCGTTCCCCCTAGCGCGACCATCCCATCCTCTTCGCGAGAAATCCGCGCGAACGCGGCGAAGGCCGGATGAGTCTCAATCACTCTCCCGATTCTTCAGTTTCCCCTCGCCAGCTTTTCTGAAATTCCTGCTCTTCTTTCTTGCGAGAAGACTTTCTCTTGCGCGGAAGAACTTGGGTTTGAGGCTTTCGAACCCAACGTCGACGGGGCTTCTTCAGTTCCGTCTTTTCGATTCGAATGACTTCTTTCATGGGAACTCCCATCACCGAATCGTGAGTCCTGTTGAGCGAGTCTGAAACTCCATAACGGCGCAGTGAAGAATTCAAGGACTCGCTTCTTGGCCGACGAGAAGCGGAGCGGGATGACGAAGGGTCTCGCCGAAGCGCGGCGCTAATGCACCGCGACCACTTCGAGCCGAACGTCCTTTCGTCGCGATTTGATCTTGATTCGATTTCGATCGGCCGGCGACGCTCGAGCTTCGCCGCTGACGGTGGCATCATAAGTCAGCGTTTCGCGATCATAAATCTCGCGGTCGCTCCCGCCGATTTCATCCAAATCCTTCAAGCGGTACGCCTTTCCTCCGGTCTGTTCCGCAAGGCGAATCAGATCCTTGTCGGAATATTTGTAATCGAAGATCGCCTTCATGGCTTCGACATGATTGATTTCGTAAAAAACGTAGCCCTTCTGAGCAAACATCTTCTCCAAAGCGTCCCACTGGCTTCGTGGAGAATCGTCGGAGCCATCCGAGAAAGCGACCGCCACCATCCGCGACGCCGCGCCCGTATTCCGCGGCTTGGGGAGAAAACGAGCGAGGGCGTCAAGAACCGAATCCGAGAAGGGTGAAGCGCCTCCAAATCGCACTCGTTGAAGCGTGCTCACCAATTCATCAATGGAGGTCTGAAAGGGACTCAAGAATTGCTGTGAGTCGTTGATGGTGGCCAGCGCCATTTCCATCGAGGGAGGCTTATCGTCGATGAACGCCGTCACCATATCTTTCAACAGCGACCGATTGTTCAGCGCGAGATAGCCGGTGTCAAAAAGGAGAAGCATGCGCGGAGGTCGTTTCGGCAAAAGCTTGAGGGATCTGATCTCCACGGAATGCCCGTCCACTTTCAACTCCACTTCAGAGGGCGTGAGATCTTTAACGGTTTGGTTTTCTTTGTTGATGGCCGTGAATTCAATGGTGGATGTGGTTTGACCCGCCGTCCCGACTCCGCAAAGCAAAATTCCAAAAGAGACCAGGACAATTCCTCGAAACTTGATCTTCATGTGAAGGACTCACCCCAAAGAACGTGGGAAGCTGGACTTCGAGGCCATTGTAATGAGAGTCGGCAAACCGTGTCAACGGCGAGCGCATGATGCGCGCAAAAGGAGCGCCGTCGGTTTGAGGGTGAGGGTCAGACTTGCGCCGGGAGGCGTCACGGGGAAGAAAGGTCGAGTCAAACGCGGATGAACAAATCGTGAGAGGCGGCGAGGTCGCGGGCGGCCGGGGTCATGATGGTCTTGGAATGAATTACAATTCTCTCGTTCGATTCGATGGCCGAGCGCACGTCCGCCTCACAGACAAAATCGACGGCCGGTGCGGGCATGGCGCCGGATTCATTTAGATTTTTTTTTTCACCTTGCGGAATCGCTGACGGAGCCGGAGCGAGTGCGCTCGGGTTGAAGGCGTGAGCGCTTCCCGCTGCCATCCCTTTGTTTGCCAAGAAGCGATCGATCACACTTGCAATCAGGACTCTGTCGACGCTCGCGGCAGGGGCCGCCAAGACGGCGGACGATACTTCATGGTTCTCGGCGCGCTCGTATTCACGCAGCTCGAAGGCGACGCGACGGATATTCATCAAATGCATCGGTGAAATGTTGTCGGAGGTGATGTTGCCTCCGGGAGCGCCGCATCCCAGCGTCATGGAAGGGAAAAGCCCGGTGGTATAACCGACGGCCCCGAGCGACGCCACCGTGTTGACGACCAGGCGAAAAACCGGCTTGTGCAACGCGAATTCGCGAATCACGGCTTCATCGTTGCAGTGCAGCGCCAACGTGTGTCCCAGCCCGCCGAAATTCAACACATCAATGCAGCGGTCGCATCCTTCGCGCCAGTCCTTCACTACGTAAAATGAAAGCACGGGCGAGAGCTTCTCAATCGAGAGCGGATACTTCTTGCCGACGCCTTCCAACGGAGCAATGAGCGCACGCGTCGATGGGGGAACGTTGACTCCGGCCAACTCCGCGATGTGCGTCGCGGGCTTGCCGACGATTTTGGGATTCGCGGCAAATCGGTCGGTAACCACAATGCGCGAGACTCGGTCGATCTCGTCGCCGCTCAGGAGATAGGCGTCGTTCTTCCGGCACTCTTTGATGACGGCGTCCTTGATGACCTCGTCGCAAATGAGAGATTGCTCGGAGGAGCAAAGCGTTCCGAAGTCAAACGCCTTGCCGTTGATCACGTCGCGGACGGCTTTGGGAATGTTGGCGGTTCGTTCGATGTAGGCCGGCACGTTGCCGGGGCCCACGCCGAAAGCCGGGCGTCCGGAACTGTAAGCGGCTTTCACCAATCCGTGACCGCCGGTTGCCAGGATGACCGCGGTTTTCCGATGCGACATCAAAGCCTGCGTCGATTCCAGCGTCGGGTTGGAAAGACATCCGATAATTCCATCGGGAGCGCCGGCCGCGTGGGCGGCTTCCGCCAGGATGCGCGCGGTCTCGGCAATACATCTTTTCGCGGACGGATGCGGGCTCAAGACCACGGCATTGCGCGCCTTCATGGAGATGAGCGCCTTGAACATGGTCGTCGAAGTGGGATTGGTAGAGGGAATAATCGCGGCGACCACTCCCAGCGGCGACGCCACCTCCCAGATCTTCCTTTCCCGATCTTCGCGCAGGATGCCGACCGTCTTCATATCCTTGATGGCATCGTAGAGATTGACGCAGCAAAACTGGTTCTTGATGGTCTTATCGGCCACATTGCCGAAACCGGTCTCTTCGTGGGCCAGTTGAGCCAGGCGGACGCAGGCTTCCTGCGAAGCGCGCGCCATCGCGGCAATTACGGCATCCACTTTTTCCTGCGTGAATTCCGCGAAAATCTTCTGAGCTTCCACGGCGCGATCCATCAGATCGCGTACTTCTTGGATGGCCAGCAAATCTTGATCTCGGAGTGACGTGGTCATGGAGTTCACTCAACCGTCGACGGAGATTCTTAGATCAGCCCGGAGTGTGAGGCTACTTGGACTTCGCGGCTCCGGAATTCTTGACGCCGGAGGGGATCAGCTTTTCGGCCTCTTCATGGAGTCGCGGAATGACGTGGACGCTGATCAGTTCTCCGATGCGCCGCGCCGCTGCAGCCCCGGCATCCGTGGCGGCCTTCACCGCGCCGACGTCTCCGCGCACAAACACGGTGACATACCCGGCCCCGATGTACTGCTTGCCGACCAAAACCACATTGGCGCATTTCACCATGGCATCCGAGGCTTCAATGGCGCCAACCAAGCCCTTCGTCTCGATCATTCCAAGAGCGTCCATGGAGAATCGTCTTTCCTTTGTCGTGTGAATATCTCGTAAGACCGCGACCGGACAAAAACCAGGGATAAATTATCATTCCAGGAAATCGAACGTCAAGGAGAATGGGGCCGGAGAGAGGCTAAATTTCAAAAGCGGCTCGAGGCTCCGGCCCTTGAATCACTCTCCGGACGAGTTTGCCGCGTCCCGTGGGCTCATCACCGGGCTCCGAATTTCCAGGCCCTTCCGCCCCGGTTGACAGTCATCCCCCTTTCTCCTAAGATGGAGCGAATTCATTGAGAGTGGACTCATGGCCTCGATCGGCGAACACCTAAAACAATTGCGCGAAAGCAAGGGATGGTCTCTTGAGGAGTTTTCGAAGATTTCGAAGATCAGCAGCCGGTTTCTCGATTCTTTAGAGTCGCAAAAATTCAAGAGCCTGCCCGGCGGCGTGTTCAATCGCGGTTTCATCAAGGTCTACGCAAAATATTGCGGTGGTGACGAAACGGAGCTCCTGGCGGAATACGAGGAGGCGGTCCGTGAGCAGCGCGGGCCGGAGGTCAATCTGCTGTCGGGCGCCACCCCAACACCGGATCAGAGTTCCAGCCGAAAACAGATTTATCTTTTTCTGATCAGCGTGGTGATTCTGGCGGCCCTGGCGATCGTTTATTTTGTTTATCGCTCGTCGCGGCGGACCTCCATGCGGCAGGACTCCGCCGAGTCGGAGAGCTTTGAATCGACCGCTCCCGCTTCTTCGCCGGCGCCGGCGCAATCTTCGCAGCCCTCTTCCGAGACGCAAGCTTCGTCGATTCCTCCGGTCTTGCCGCCCCCACCCTCGAGCGCCGAAACGACTGCTTCAGCGCCTGGTGCGGCAGCAGGCGGCCCTCAACCGAGCGCGCCAGGAGAGAGCGCCAATGCCACGAAGGCCGCGGCTCAACCGAATCCGAAAATGTCCGCGAGCGCCTCGAAAAGCGCTGCAATGAAGACCGGTGAATTGAAGCCGGCGAAGTTGAATGCCTCGGCGAGTCCCGTCGCCCCGGCCAAGAGTTCCGAGGCGGAGAATCCGGCGGTATCGACGCCGGCGAATCCTCTCAACTTGCGAATCGTCGCAAAGGAACAGACCTGGCTTTCCATCAAGAAAGACGGCAAAGAGATTTATCGGAAAATTCTTATGCCCAACGAGTCCTTGAACTACAGCGCGAAGAACAAATTCGACATTGTTTGTGGGAACGCCGCTGGGGTGACGTTTATCTTGAACGGCAAGACCTTGCCGGCGTTGGGCGGCGAGAGAGAAGTGAAGGCGGTAACTTTCAATCGGCCGTCGACGGACAACGCCAAGCAAACCCCATAAGGCAAACCTCCTCAAAGCACGGGAGAGCGCTCATCGGTCCATCCATCTTGGAACAATTGAAGGCCGGGGAAATCACGCCGGAAGTCAAACAGTCGGCGGCGCGCGGAGTCTTGCCGGTCTCGCGCGAGGAATTGATCGAGGTTCTGGTTCTCTTAGCCGACGATCCCGATGCGGAAATTTCTCGACAGGCGCGAGATTCCTTAAGCGCCTTTCCGACCGAAGTGCTTGGCTCCTTCCTCCAAAGCTCCTTTACCCCGGCGGCAGTCCTGGGATTTTTCTGTCGCCCTCCTTTCCCATCCTCTTCGTTGTTGGAGGTCGCGCTTCAAAACATTGCGACGCCGGATGAAGCGGTGGCGCGAATTGCCGATCAGGTGGAAGCGCCGCTGATTGAAATCATCCTGGTCAATCTAATGCGGCTGCTGAGAGATCCATCCGTTTTGGAAGCGCTGGAACGAAATCCGAATAACACCGCCGACACGCGGAGACGATTGGGCGAGATTCGAGAGGAGTTCTTCGTCAAGAGGAATACCTTTGTTCCGGTCACTCCACTCTCCTATGCGGAAGTGGAGGCGGTAGGCCGGGCGCCGGCGGAGGCGGCGCCGTCGCCGCCGGAGGAGCAACATCCGGCCACCACCGACGAGCCGGCGGAGAAAATCGTTGAATCGGTTTCCCGACTGATGGCGGAAGACGGCGAGGTGATCAGCCCGGAGCACTTGACCACCCTGCAGCGAATCGCGCGAATGACGGTTTCGGAACGCGTCCAACTGGCTTTGAAAGGAAGCCGCGATGAGCGGTTGATTCTAATCCGTGACGCCAATAAGATCGTTTCACGAGCCGTTCTTCAATCTCCCAAGATTTCCGAGAATGAGGTGGAATGGATCGCGCAGATGCGCAACGTCAACGAAGAGGTGCTGCGACTGGTCGGCACTTCGCGCGCGTGGGTCAAAAACTACGCCGTCATTCACAATCTGGTTCGCAACTCTCGCACTCCCGTCGCCATCTCGTTGGGGCTCCTGAATCGCATCCTGAAGCGGGATTTGAGAAATCTCTCCCGAAACAAAGGCATTCCCGAAGTCGTTCGAAGATCCTCTCAGCGGCTTTTTACTTTGCGAGAACAAGGAAGGGATTGAAGCAAAGCTCATCGACGCCGATGAGTTCGCTCCCTTCTCATCGCACGGCGCGCCGTTTCCGCCGGTCTTCCGAGAGTCATCCATGCGTTTATGATCCTGAGCGATTTACCGTGTGAACGGCGAAGGCGAAGGAAACCAAAGTGAAGGCGAGGAAAGCGGCCATCTCCGCGAAGGTCTTGCTCGCGGAGTCAGTGCCCAGCAGAGAATATCGGAACACGTCGACTTGCCACGTCACCGGATTTAAATACGCCAGCGACTGGAACCATCGCGGCAACGGTTCGATGGGATAGAACATGCTGCTGAGAAAAAGCAAGATGATGTAACAGATGCTCGTGAAGGTGTTGAAAGCGTCGTTCCGTCGAATGCGCAACGCAAAAATGGTAAAGAAAAAAAACCATCCGCTGGTTCCCAGAATGACCATCCCCCACGTCGCCGGCAGTCCCGTCCAGCGAATGTGAATCGACATGGCGCCCACTCCCAGCCCGATGGCCAGCGCCACACCCAGACAGCTCAGCAGCACGTTGAAGAGAAGCTTGCCGACGACGAAACACCGCAGGCTGAAAGGATAGCA
>CAZIDA010000099.1:0-9057 GCA_964537865.1 uncultured Acidobacteriota bacterium | reverse complement strand
CCGCAAAGCTTGCACTCGACTGCGGTGGCGTGCGAGAAGAATTCTTTTTCGGCTCCGACAGTGCCGTTCGAGATCGCGCTCGACGAATTCGCTCTGTCCGGGATGTCCTGTGAATCGGACATCCCGGCTACCAAAGCAATTCCGCCCTCCGGGCACGCCTTGACGCACTCACCGCACCGAATACATCGCGTCTCCAGCACCACTACTTCGGCCTTCGTCGACCGTCCTTCCGGATTGTGGCACCACCAGCAATCCAACGGGCAGCCCTTCAGAAAGACCGTGGTGCGAATGCCCGGTCCGTCTTGAATGGAATATTTCTGAATGTTGGTGATGATGCCCGTGTCCATGAAAATGTGTCGAGTGTTGGGCAGAACGTTGATTGGATAATCCTTCGATTATTCCCGCCTATTGTGTGCCGGAGGATTTTCGTGGACGGCGCGCAAATGCCACCGGGCTAAAGAACGGTCGGGGCTACCCAAACGTCCCCGGACCCGCCGCGGTGCAAACAGCCGGGACTACCACAACAAGTGATTTGGCGCGGCCGTCAACTATGCCTTTAGCAGCTTACTTCAGCGCATCTCTTTCCGCCTGGGGGCCGACCAGTTCGGCGTCGGGTTCTTTTTCGACCGGAGTGACGCGGTAGCGCTCGGTCTTCACCCACACCGCTTCGCGTTTCAGCACGAAATCGTCCCAGGCGCCTTTCAGCACGACGAGAATCCAAAGCTGACAGTACGTGAAGTAGGAGAGCGCGACCAGGAAGATGTTGGAGACGGAATCTTCGCGTTCGTGCGAAAGGACGATGACGAGTTCGAGGGTGAAGAGAATGAAAGCGAAGATCCAGACCTGGCTGTAAGGCCCGGGCACAAGAATGGCCGTCCATCCGAACCAGCACGCCAGCAGCAGCGCGTCGGAAACAAGAATCGCCAGGAAGAAAATGTAGTACAAGGCCATCGAATAGAACAGCTCGATGCCGACGACGCGCGGACGAGTCTTGAAGACGCCCGCAAAATATTTTCTCAGAACGTAATTGTTGCCGCGCGCCCAGCGAATTCGCTGATGGAACCACACGCGCAACGTCTCCGGCTCCTGTTCCCAGGTCACGGCGTAGGGAACAAATTTGATCAAATAGCCGGCCTGATAAATGCGGATCGACATTTCCGCGTCTTCGGTCAGCGCTTGCTCATCCCATCCACCGAGCGATTCGAGCAGCGATCTCCGGATCAGATAATTGGTTCCCGGTAACGTGGCCATGCGAAGCAGTCGCCATCGCCCAGCCTGCACGATCCATTGGTACGCCAGCGATTCCAGATTGATGAAACGGGTGAGCAGGTTCTTCTTTCGATTGAGGCAGCGGAATTTTCCAATCACGGCGCCGAGGCGCGGATCGGCGGCCAGTTGTCGCGCCAGATGAAGAACAGCGCCCGGCTCCGGCGCATTATCCGCATCGAAAATTCCGATCACATCGAACCGGCAATGGGGAAGACCGCGATTGAGCGCCGCCGATTTTCCACGAGCCGCGAGTTCCGGCGGAACATTCAGCAGTCGCACCCGCGAATCGGTGGCGGCAATTTCCGCCACACGCTCCGCCGTTTCATCGGTGCTGCCGTCGTTGATGACGAGGATCTCCAACCGATCGCGAGGATAATCCAGATTCAACAAAGCCTTCAGCGTGTCCGTAATGACCATCGCTTCGTTGCGCGCGGGAATCATGAGCGACACGGCCGGAAGTTCCACCTCCGTCGTTTCCAGTTGGCGGCGCAGACGGTCGGCGCGAAAGCTATAAAGATAGCCCACCAGGAAGAGGATAAACTGATATCCCACCATGAACCAGATAATGATGACGCTGAGGACGAACAGGAAATCGACGATCCATTGACCGAGCATGCAGCTTCCTCACGATCTGTCAGAATGACCCAACGTCGACGCCGTTTTCCCGTTCACCATTCGCTCTACGGCGCGGCGGCCCAGAATCGACAAATACAAAAGCGCCATGAGCGCGCAGCAGACGGCGCCAAAAACAAAAATCAGCGTGGAGCTGTAAAAGCTGGTCGTGTCCAAAAGCACGGTCGCCGCCGTGTCGGCGCGAACTTCGACCGTATGTCGTCCGCGAGGAAGACGAACACTCCACATGCCGTAAGAAGCGAGCGGGCTCTCGCCAAAAATTTTTCCGTCGACCCTGATTTCGATGGGCCGGCGATTAAATAGCGCCACGGCGCGGGGATATGAATCGTACGAAAAGCTCAGCCCGCGATGGGAGGGAATCAGCGACTCCAAATTCCCGGTGAAACGCGCCAAACGAAAATCGAGCACGGCGGTATTGATGAAGCTGAATCGGCTTTCCACCGCGCCGATGCGATGTTTGCCGGCGGGCGTGATGAGAAGATTGTCGCCCCAGCCGGCCCAGGGTCGCCCGTCGACGGAAAACCTTCGCCAGTTTCCCGGCATGTTGAGCAGCACCGGCTGATTGGAATCGGTCACCCACTCGTTTCCGCGCTTTTCGATGCGGGCGGAGCGCGCCATCACGTGGGCCAGCAATTGCAGGTCTTCGAACAGAACCGTGCCTTCGCTGTAAATGGCGGCGCGACCGGTGACCTGGCCGGCAAAGGCCAAGGTCTCCGCCAACTCGATGCCGGTCGCGGTCGAAGTCGGAGAGAGCGATCGGGAGATGTCGCGCGCGGGAAAGACATTGACGTCGAACATCAAACGTTTTGGGTCGCGAATCAATCCGAGATAGGTTTCGCCGAACCGCACATAACGATCCGGACTCCCGCCCCAGAGGTAGGAGGGGTCTTCGACTTGAAGCGTGAAAGGGAATTGATCCATCAAGGCAAGAATCTGAGGAGAATCGATGCCGGTGTCGCGAAAAACCCTGGGAGAGTGCAAACTGTCCAACATGGTGACGATGATTTCCAGATCACGCTCCCGCGCCAGCGGAGTCAAGCGCTCCAGCAGTGCGCGATGCCACGCCGTCACGCGCTCGGCCCGGTATTCTTCAAACTGGTGAAGCGCGCGCGGATTCCGCTTCCAGTAATACCGCGAATTGGGTTGGAACAGCTCGATGGGATCAAAACCGGCTCGAGCGCGAAACGCCGATCGCGTGATCGCGCCCATGGGCGTGTAGAGATAAGGTTTCTCCGGACCTTCGGTATCGTAGTTCAGCTCCGCGATGTTCACACCATCCCACGGATACTTACGAATCAAATCTTCCACGAAGGAAAACGCCGCCTCCCGGCATTCCGGAATGTCCAAGTCCATGTGATATCGCCAGGTGGTTTCATTGTGCCCTCCGTCGACACCGGTGGCCGCTTTGGCGCGCCACTCCGGATGCTGCTCCCAAAACTTCGGGCTGACATGCGGCAATTCGAACCAGGCGTAAACAAGGATTCCGTTCTTGTGGCAGAGGTCGATGAGGTACTGATAGTTGTATTCCCAGGTCGGCCAAAATTGGTACGCGGCCACGTACAAAATCGAGACTCCATGTTTCCGCCAGTTGACCACCATGCTTTCAAGGTTCGGCTTGGAGATGCCCGGATCGAAGTATAGTTCCAATCGCGGCCGCTCCAGCGGCAGCCGAATCTTGAAAGCGTCGAGCACGTAATGAATGAAATAAGGAAAGCGACTGTAGCCGAAGGGAGTCGAGGGATCGAGACGCGCTCCCAAATAAATGAATCGCCCTTGACCATGTCCGCCCAAAACCGCCAGCGCCAATTCGCTCATGGTGTCTTGCGCGTAAATTGAAATCGTGTTCTTCACCGAAAATTGCGGGACTTTGGTGGGCGGCGTCCACGTGGATCGCCGCGTGCGATGAAAATTGTCTTGGTAGCCGAACTTCACATCTTCCAGTGTGTCGACCACCACCGAACGTTCTTCCGTGCGCACGCCAAGCGCTTGGCCGAGAGGTCCAGGCCCTTCCAGAACCGCGCGGCCGCCACTGCGAACGAACGCTTCCGCCTTTTCCGTTTGCGCTGATGAAAGTTTTCCTTCCACCCAACGTGGTACGATCAGAAGCGCCTCGTTATCGAGACTCTCCTTTCCGAACTCGCGCCAATTCAGCGATGAAACCAGAAATCCGAAGTAAGTGAAAGCGTTGAAGTAGCTCTTTTGATCGTTCATTTCGGGCGCGGGCGCGGCGTCGTCCCAAAGAATGGTCACGCGCGGTTGCACCGGCGATCCGATCTCAGGCTTCGGCTGAGGGAGTTTCGATTTGGCCCATTGCCACGACGCTTTCCAAAAGCTGTCCCAATTGCTGGGATGAAGAACCTCATTTCGAGCGGCGACCTCGTTGACTCCTTCCATCACCAGCATGTCGCCGAGAGGAACCACTCCCGCATCTTGAACCGTTCCCGCGATCGGTTTTTCGGAATAGGACTCCCCGGTGATCCGGCCGTCGGGCAGTTCGAGAAAACGGTGTAGGAATTGGTCGTGAAGCGATAGAGTCACCGGGGCCGTGAAGGTCTGCGCCAGCCGTTCGTCCATCTGCACACGGCAATGATATTCGCGGATGGACATGAACCGGTATCCCAGCCGCTCAATTCCGTTCAGAGTCTTTTCCAAGAAAGTCCGGTCCATGAAGGGATGAAAATAGAAAGACGCCACGCCGTCGCGGACGACTTGGAGCCGGTCGGCGTTGGTGACCAAGGCGTCGGGATCGGGATTTTCCAGGCTGATGAATCCCAGACTTTCCGGAATAATAAATCGCCCGAAGCGGTCCACGCTGGGGTAAGGATAGAAATGGTCCGTGTCCAAATTATTCAAGGCGGGCATGCGATCCCAGGAAGTGCTGAAATATCGCGCGATGGTCCGGTAGTCGGTCGTCGAGGCCATGTAATGGGGCGTTTCCCAAGTCACCGGATAAATGCCGTTCTTGAAGCACTCCGCGAGCCCAAGATGGATTCGCTGTTCCACCAAGGTGGAGGAGTCTCCTTGAATCGGCTTGTTCATCACGTCGTCCCAAAACTCGTAGTCGTCGGCGCTTCGGCCGCGGTACTGGTGAAAAACCCCGTGCATCACCACCACGCCGCCCTTGGACACCATGTACTGGACCGCGCGAACGAACTCCGGCCGGTCCGAAAGATAAATTGTCGACCCTTCGGAAGGATCTTTGAAGATGGGAATCAGGCCGATCTGAAAAGGGATGTGGCGAGCGTAGAAGTAATCGGCGAGTTCCCGCAATTGATCCGGATCGGACTCGATGGAAACGTCTTCCACGCGAACCAGCGCCTTGCGCTCTTCCTGATGCGCCATACCAAAAAAATCATGAAGCACGTCGCAGAAGGCCAGGTAGCGGTCGCCTTCTTCTTGAAAGGCGAACGGCGAGTCGGCCACGTACCAAAACGAACCGGACCGCACCATGTAAGGCTTCGAAACGCCGGAGTCGCCGCGGGCCGTCGCAAGAACCTCCACTTTCGATTCATCCGTGATCTCCACGGGCGCCAGCCATCCATCACCTTTGATCAACGACTTGCCTTTGTAAATCACGGCCTTGAACCCGCGCTGACTCAACGGGGAAGTGACTCGAAAACCCAGCCGCTTCGCGAATCGCGCGTCGGCCTGAAGTTCGTCGAGGTGCTTCCAGACCCAAAAAACCGGGAGCGCGGTGTGTCGAATGTCGGAAAGAAACGAGCGGGGATAGGAGACCTTTCGAAAATCGACGCCCAACACGATCACGAATCGGTAATGATTCAAATCGCCCGCGCGATATTCCTGGACCGACATCAGCTTGCCTTTCAAGCCGAAGTGTCCCAACAGATCAAGAATGTTGTTGCCGTCGATAATCCCCGGAGGCATTGGATCCGGCATGCTGTCATGAACGATGAGAACGTCGGCGGCGAGCGAAGGCGAAGATGCGGCGCTTTCCGTTTGACTACCAGTGGCGGGAAGAAGAACAAGAAGCAGCACAAGAAACGAAAACCTGCGCATAGGATCCTTCGTTCATGAAGGCAGCTTCGCGCGAGCCGCATCAAGACTCCGGGGAGGCGCCTGTTTCCGCCGGCAGCCGATCCAGTGTTTCGGCATCGTCCCGGAAACAGGGCAATGAGTCGACGCATTTGGATTTCATCGAGACTTCAAGACGCGGCCTTCCTCACGCCTTCATCGCCGCTTTCACGCGTTCGCGAATCATCGGCATTTGAAAGACGCGCGCGCCGGTGGCATCGAAGATGGCGTTGGCGATGGCGGCGCCGAGCGGAACGATGGCCGGCTCCCCGCCGCCCTTGGGCGGAAGCTCATCATTCTTCACCAGGACCGTTTCAATCTGCGGCAATGAAGAGAAGCGCGGTACCTCGTAGGTGTCGAAATTCTTATCGAGCACGTCGCCGCCTTTGAAGCGCACGTCTTCCGAAAGGACGTATCCCAGGCCCATCATGACGCAACCTTCCATTTGCATGGTGGCGCCTTCCGGATTGATGACGACGCCCATTTCTTGAGCGCAGACGACACGCTTCACCTTCACCTCACCGGTGTTTTTGTCGACCGCGACTTCGGCGATCTGGGCGACGTAGGTTTCGGAATCGATTCCACAGGCGATGCCGAAGCCGCGACCGCTCGGCGCCGCCGCTTTCTTCCATCCGAATCGTGCCGCCGCGGCTTCCAGCACCGAACGCATGCGCTTGTCGGAAGTGTTGTTGAGCCGGAACTCCAACGGATCGATCTTCGCTTTCGCCGCCATCATATCGATCTGCGACTCGCGCGCGAAGACGTTCATGTTGGCGCCGGGAGCGCGCCACGGTCCGGTGGCAAAGGGATGCACGCGCCCGCCCTGCCCCCATTGGCCGTACGCTCGAATCACGTTGTGAGGAACATCGTAGAACTGTTCGGCAGAACGCGATCCGGCGTAATAGACGTTGTAATCCCACAAGCAAATCTTGCCGGCCTCATCGAGGCCGGACTTGATTTTCACCACGGCCGCCGGTCGGAACGTGTCGTAGAAAAACTCCTCCGCGCGAGTGAAGCACACCTGCACCGGCCGACCGGTGATCTTGGCCAAGCGGGCTGCTTCCATGCTTTGCAGCCCGGCGCTCTTGCCGCCGAATCCTCCGCCCACAAACGGCGTGATGACGCGGACGTTTTCCGGCGCCAGTCCGAGCATTTGAGCGACTTGCTCTTTGGTGGGGAAGGGCGTTTGCGTGGAGGCCCAGATCGTCATCTTGCCGTTCTCAAAATGAGCGAGCGACGTGTGTGTTTCCATTGGCGCATGGGCGCCGTAACCTTCGAGGTATTTTCCTTCAAAGGTGGAAGTCGCCATCTTTTCACCGGTGGCCAGGTCGCCCTTTTTGTCGCTTTCGCGAGGCTCCGTCTGCGCCGCCGAAGCAAGCAGATAATCGAAGATGTTGTCGTTGTCGACCGTCGCTTTGGGAATATCGAATTCCGACTTAACCGCCTCCAACGCTTTTTCGGCGATCTCCGGATCCGAGTGAAGCATGGCCACGAGACCATCCTGATTCACCACGACAACACCGGGGATTTTTGCGGCAGCGGTGGTGTCGACGTTTTTCAAGGTCGCTCCATGTGCGGGTGGTCGAAGCACACGCGCGTACAACATTCCGGGCAAGCGAATGTCTCCGGCATATTGCGCCTTGCCGGTGACCTTGTCGACGGCGTCAAGGCGCTTCACCGATTTCCCCATGATGGAGAATTGAGAAACGGTTTTCTGAACGGCTTTCCCACTGAGTTGGCGCGTGATCTTCTTCCCCTTTGCCAATTGACCAAAGGTCACTCGGGTGTTCTTGTTCGCCGTGTCGAAGATCACACCGTTCTCGATGGTGAGCTGAGTCTTCGGGACTTTGAGTTGTTCCGCGCCAAGATCGAGCAGCACGCGTCGGGCTTCCGCCGCTGCCGCGCGCAACGCCGGTCCAAAGAAGCGCGTCGTCATCGATCCGAAGGTTCCCATATCCCAAGGGCACAAATCGGTGTCGCCCATGATCATGTGGATGGATTCGATGGAGACGCCCAACTCGTCGGCGGCCTCCTGCGCCAGCGACGTCATGACGCCTTGTCCCATTTCGATTTTTCCGGAGAAGACCGTGACGCGGCCGTCTTCGGCGATGCGCAGATAGGCGTTCCAATCGGTGGGATAGGCTATCCCGCGTCGTTGTCCCAGCAAATCGAAATCCGGCAGATCGCAGGTGAACATGACGACGATGCCGCCGCCCAGCAGTTTGATGAAATCCCGCCGACGCAGCCCGTGTGCGGCCGGCGCTTCAGTTTTCTCCATCACAGTAGATTCTCTGTCTTTCATATTGAGCCTCACTTGGGAAGATGTCCGGCGCCCATTCGCGAGCGCCGCATCATCGAATTCGCAATTCTAAATTTCGGTGTGATTCTAAATTCCGGCCAAGCCCGGCGTGAGATTTCTCGGCGCGAGGAGCCGGGGACGCATTATCGCGCGACGCTCTCAACAGCCTCGACGATGCGCTTGTGCGCGGCGCAGCGGCAGAGATTGTCTTCCATGCCGTCGATGATTTGCGCCCGCGTGGGCTTCGGATTTTTCAGCAGCATGGCGTAGGCGTTCATGATCATGCCGGGCGTGCAGAAGCCGCATTGCAGCGCGCCGTGATCCGCGAACGCCTTTTGCAGCGGATGAAGATTTCCGTCTTTGGCCAGGCCTTCAATGGTGAGGACCTCTTTGCCGCGGATCTCCTTCACCGGGAGTTGGCAGGATCGGACGGCTTCCTTCCCGACGATGACGGTGCATGCCCCGCACAGGCTCTCGCCGCAA
Organism: uncultured Acidobacteriota bacterium; assembly: GCA_964537865.1. GTDB lineage: Bacteria > Acidobacteriota > Terriglobia > JAIQFV01 > JAIQFV01 > CAZIDA01. The sequence goes on along the minus strand of CAZIDA010000099.1, from coordinate 341 downwards.
CCGAATTTCGTTCCGGTGAGATTGAGATCAGTGCGCAACACCCACAGCAGCTTTCGGTCGCCGTCGACCTCCAAGCGCATGGGCTTGCCGTTGAGTTTGAATTGGATGGTTTCTTTCATAAGGGCGCTCTCTGATGGAAATGGGTTGGATCATCGAATCCGGTCAAAGCGAAAAACTTTTCTGACTTCCGAGCTTTTGAACCGCTTGCTCCCGTGATCGAGCATTCGACGCAATCGGCCACGTCGATAGAGAGTCGAGCGCGGATTGGTTTGAAGTCAGATCGATTCGGTGTTCTGGATTCGCGATATTTGGAGAATGAAGAACCGGGCGAAGTCGAAGCG
>CAZIDA010000098.1:0-9070 GCA_964537865.1 uncultured Acidobacteriota bacterium | reverse complement strand
GGCTACTCACTGCCGCGCCTGCGGCGCTGGGGGGTTCACGAATTTTGCCGGCCAGTATTTGGAGTGCGGTGGCAATCCACCCAGGCGGACCGCTTTGGATCTGCGCCGGAATAATTGAAACGTGCGTTGATTCCTTCCGTCGAATCCAAAGCGCCGTCACGGGCGGCGCAGTCCAAAGCCCGGCGATTTCACGAGATAACATTGAAGCGGATTTTGAAGTTGGATGATCGGAGATGCGTTTCATCACCTGCCAAGCGAACGATGCCTCCCACATTTTGATTGCTTCGCCTATGGCGGCGCTTTGGATTGTCGAGCAGGATGAATAACGGCGCGATTTTTGTCAGGTCGCAGGGAAAGTCCGCCACGGCGGATTGCGCCCGCAGTCCATACAAACATCCCGCCCGAAGGACCGGGCGGGGCTACCAAAGCTTCTCTATTTCTGCATTTGGGACCGGATCGCTTTGACCAATCCATCGATGTGAGCCAGAGCATCGCGGACGTCGCGTTCTGTAAGACCGGATTCGAGCATGGACGGATAGCGCTCAACAAAATAAAAACCGGTGACCGTTTGTAATGTAGGTCTGTATTGCTCCAGGGAGGGATCGTAACTCAATGCCGCATTCAACAATGGCTCCAAGTCATGAATTCGTTGGAGCGGCCATCCTTTCGAGAGCAGGAATGCCTTCAGAAATTTCTCTGTGGCTTGCTGCAGATAGAAGCCGGCCGCCTCTGGGTCCTGAAGATCAAGGAGGCGATGGACGCGCAGAAGGTCTTTTTCGGCGATGCGAAGCCAGTCGACCGGATATTGGGACTCCTTACGCGGCATAAAGAACTTTTCCCTCTTGCAGGATCTCAGCGAGGAACTGGTCGCCGCGAGCAACGCGGTCAGCTAGTTCATGAGGTGTAAGAACCAGCGTGTCCAACGCCACCGTTCGTGCAGGATCAGAGAGGATGCGGCGCACGGTCGTCCACCGATCAATCAACCGTTCGCGCGTGTCCTTGATGATGAGCAGGTCGATGTCGCTCTCGGAATCGTCCACGCCACGGCTATAAGAACCAAAGAGGATGACCTTTTCCGGGAGGTACTCGCTCTTCAGCTTCAGAACTATTCGATTCAGCATCTGGTCGAATTCTTTAGGCGACATCGTCTTGCCCTCCCTTCCGACAACCACGCAGTCACAGGGATCGCCGCTTCCGCCTTACTTCTATTAATCACGAACCATGCTCGTAAATTCTATACCTCCATTTCGAGGAGTCAAGGATCGAGCGCATTTTGGAGTGCGCCGCCCGCGGCGGCGCTATGGATTTTCGGGGCAGTCATTCATGGTCGGCGCGGCGACCAGTCAAAGGGATGAAATTCTTGTGGTAGCCGGGCTCGATGGATCGGGGCCGGACATCGCATGAATCCCAATCGTCGCGAGATCCGGGATTCGCCCGAAGGCCGGCGAATCCCGGCTACCGAATCATCCACGTCGACTTTTTTCGGGGAAGATGAATATCCCAGCGGTTTTGTCAGGTCGGCCCCGGCGGATTGCCCCTGCGGTCCACATAGATACCCCGCCCTTATTCCGCCACTGCGGAGGGCGGGGCTATCGCGGCGAACCCGTCGTCACTTGTTGGGAGTCGCGGAATCATTCGGCAGGCGATAGATGACCTTGCCGTCTTCGTCGAGAAATTCAAGAGAAGGAGTTCCGGCTCCGTCGACCGAGAGCAGCAGGCGCGGCTTGCCTTTCGGATCGGCCAGACTGACGGTGGCCGCGTCCTTGGTGTTCCGGCCGACAAAAACGCGTTCCGCTCCGCCCATGCCGCTCGCCACCGCCTCGGCGCGTAGCCGCTTCATCGCTTCGGTCTTCGCCGGACCGTCTTTCATCAATTCGATGTCGTTGACCTTCTTGGCAAACGCCGCCATGGGCGTGAGCGATCGCTCCCACACGCGCAGCCCCGAGGTGCGCTGATCGTTCACCTGCGAGTAGGTGATGCCGACGGTTTGATCTTGGTTGAATTGGTCGAACATCAGCCCGCCGCCGGCGTTGATTTTTCCGTTTTCTTCTTTGCCGTGCCAGGTCATGCCGCCGCACTCGTCGCCTTGGTCGTTGAAGAAGATCAACCCGGCGCCGCGCTTGCCTTCGCGCGTCTTCATGGTCATGCCCCCGATGATCGGCCCGGGCGAGCGCTCGTTGTTGGAAATGACCAGACGCAGCTTTCCGTCTCTTCCCAAGATGTTGATCCGCTGCGCGTCGATCTCATCGAATTTTACTTTTCGATCCGGAGTCTTCGCGGCAATGAAAATCAACACCGCGAACAACAACATCGAAACCACAACGTAGGCTTCGAGGAAACGAAGCTTCTTTTGAATTTTTTCGTCCATGATGATTCCCTTTCTGAGGTGGAAGTAATTTCAGTCTGAGAGATCGGGCCAAACCGGATTCAGAACAATTCGTCGCAACGATCAAACGGGGCGAATGCGTTTATGCAAGGAGCAAGCAAACCCGTGATGCTTTGGTAGCCACGATCCCCCTGCAGTTTGGGGGATCGTGGGCTCCTCCCTGATCCGTGCGAGAAGCCGCGATTCCCGTGGAAACGGGCTGCCAGAACATGGTGTTCTATGCCATAACCCCGTTGGGGTTATCACAACATTTTGCAATTCGGTACCCAGGGTAGCTCTCCGCCGCGGCGGAGAGCAACCCTCGGCTAAATGCCGTGTCCCCGTTGGGGACGAACCCTGAAGCAGTCGGTGTCAGGAAATGGCGGCGCGGCTTCGGTGGTCCAGCATCGCACGATGGGATCGCCGGTGTTGACGGCCTTGTGCGCCCACACCAACATGGCGAGGCCGGGCCGAGCCGCGCGAACAATCTCCACGGTTCGACCGAAGAGGTCACACACTTCCGCGACCTCTTGTCCCGCAATGACTTCGTCGCCCACCGCCACTTTCAATCGCAGCAAGCCGGCGCGAGTGGCGCGCGTGTTGTGCCAATCGGTCGCCAAGAGTTGCGGCCCGTGAATGACCGGATCGCCGCCGATCATTTTCAAATAGCGCATCACATTGCGAATCCCGTCGAGATGCGCGCGGACATCGGATTCTTCCAGCGCGCCGTTGCCGCCGGACTCGGCGAGGATGGAGACGACACCGTGATGCGCCGCGGCGTGCGCCACAAATCCGGGGGAGGGCGGAAGCGTTGTCCCGGTACGGGCCAGGCAGAACACCCGCGGAGTAAAAATCCGGGACAGCGCTTCCCCTTGCCGGTCGCGTTGCGAATCACCGGTCAAACTGTAAGCCGCAAACGCCAGCAGCATTTCTCCAAAGTCGCCGGCGTGCAGGTCGATGTGGAATTGCGCCTTCGTGATGATTTCGTCGAAGAGAACCCGCGCCACTCGTTCCGTGATGGAGCCATCGCCGCCGGGCGCAATCTTGTTGAGATTGACGCCGTCGAGCGGAGACACAAACGGGCGGCGCGCCGCGAACATGTGCAGGTTGACGATGGGCACCGCAAGGATCGTGCCTTTCAACTCGCGCGGATCGATTTCATTGAGCAGCCGCAGGAGCGCGTCGATGGAAGCGTACTCCGTGGCGTGAACGCCGGCGGTCAGGCAGAGCGTTGGACCTTCCTGCGCTCCGTGGATGACGACGACGGGAAGTTCGACCGGCCCGGCGGCCGTTTCGCCGACGTTTAGAAAACCTCGCGCCGTTTCGCCGCGGCCCGCGCGAACCGGTCCGATTTCAACAACGCCGCCGGCAAGAGTGGCCATGAATTTCTCCAGATCAAAAAGGCTTTGGCAGCCCGGATTCGCCCGGTGTTATGCGAATCCCGGACCTCGCCGTGATCGGAAACGATGGGACGTCCGGCCCGATCCATCGAGACATGAACTGCTCCGAAAATAGGAAAAACGTTTGACACAACCCGCCGCGGCGGGCTGTGTCGCCGGGGTGATCCGATACCCAGGGTAGCTCCGATTCCATCGGAGCAACCCTGGGCTATTGAAGGCGTCCCCTTCAGGACAAAGCCCAATCGGATTCAATCACTCTTCGCGAATGAACGCACGGCGCGCGCCAGCCGCTTGATGGCTTCTTCGATCTCAGGCGGCTCGGCGTGGCTGTAGCAAAGGCGAATGTTATTCGTGGGCGCTCCCAGACCTTTCGGCCCCTTGCCGGCGTAAAACTTGCTACCGGGAATGACTTCGACCTTCTCCTTCAAGGCGCGCTGCGCCAACTCGTCCGCATGGATGTGCGCGGGCAGCGTCAGCCAAAGATAGTATCCGCCGTGCGGAAGATTGAAGGACACCTCCGGAAGTTCCCGCCGTAGCGCCGCCACCATCGTGTCACGATGCTCTTTGTAAATCCTCTGGACACGCTCGGTGTGCGTGGCGAGATGGCCCCCTTTGATGAATTCCAGAACGATGCGCTGCGTCAGCGGGCACGAACCCAAATCCGACTTCAATTGCCAGAGGCGTCCAATCATTTCCTTCGAAGCGACGATCCATCCGACGCGCAGACCGGGGGCCACAAGCTTCGACACCGTGCCGAGCACGAACACCGTCTCGGTGCGGTCGAAGGCTTTGACCATCGGTTCCGGTTCGCCCTCGAATCGCACGCGGCGATAAGGACTGTCCTCGACGACGTACACGCCGAACTCCGCGGCCACTCGCACCAGTTCCTCGCGGCGCCGGCGCGACATGGTCACGCCCGCCGGATTGTGATAGTCCGGCACGTTGTAAATCAGTTTGGGAAGAGGCCGTCCTTCCTTCTTGATTCGCGCCAACGTCTCGGCCAACTCGCTGGTCACCAAGCCTTCGGTGTCCTGCGAAACTTCCACGAAGTTCGCGCCGAAAGTTTTGAAGATGGGGATGCACGTGAAGTACGTCGGCGCCGTCACCATCACGGAGTCGCCTTCATCGAGCAGCAGCCGCGATATCAGATCGAGTCCGTGTTTCGCGCCGTTCACAAGCAACACATTGTCGGTCGCCAGTCCTTCCGCGCCGTTCTCTTTCATGTACCCGACAATCCATTCCCGCATCTCCGGGAGACCCATCGTCGGCCCGTACTGCAATGTCTCCGGTCGATACTCGTTCAATGCCACCTTAGCCACCTCAGTCAAATCCGGAAACACCGTCGGACAACCATGCCCCGACCCCAGCGAAATAACCTCGCGCGATTCCGGCGCGGGCAAATTCGACGTCAACCGCGCCGCCCGCCGCGCCAACGAAACTCCTTCCACCGCCACCTCAACCATGATTCACCTCTCCATCGAATGTATTGATGCCGTCTTCAGAAAAGAACCGCCCTCATCCGCCATGCCGCCATATCGCAACGTTCGTTGCATTATGATAAATCGAGCGCATGGTAAATCCCTCAACGTTAGTTGTCAATCCGTTTTCCGATCTATGGTTTGGGAGCGGCGGATCGTGCAACGTTTGCTTCACAGCCGTGCAGCCCGATCTCCCCGAAGCTGCCGGAGAGACAGCGTCGCCGATGGCCGCAACCCGCCGCGGCGGTTCGGGAGATTCTGTCTGAACGGGGGCAAGAACCCCCGGCGTAAAGAACCGCCGGGGCTACCCATGCCAATGCCTGCTGGAAAAAGAGATTTTGCCGACTTGCTGAGCAAAGTCTCTAACTGGGAATGTGCTCGGGGCTCGCCGTGGAGCGCCAGGAGCGGTAGAAGAAAAGTCCACAGAGAATCAGCGCCAAACCGATGGAGGAACGCACCGGGCGAGCCATCCACAGGCTCACGGCCAGCGCCGCGGCGCCGATTATGAAAATGATGGGAATGGCGGGATAGCCCCAGGTGCGGAAGGGGCGAGGCAGGTTCGGCTCGGTGCGGCGCATGCGCAACATGGAGACCACCGCCAGGCCGTAAAAAATCCAACTGCCGAACATAACCAAGGAAGTGAGATCTTCGAACGTTCCGGAGAGAGCCATCAAGCCGGCCATGACGCATTGGAAGACGAGCGCATTCCCCGGAGTGCGATATTTGGGATGGACTCCGGCGGCGAATCGAAAAAAGAGTCCGTCGCGCGCCATCGCATAGTCGACGCGCGCGCCGCTTAAGACGGAAGAATTGAGCGTCCCCAGCGCCGACACCACCATGGCGACCGTAATCCACAGGGCCGCCGATCGTCCGGCGAAGCTCGCAAAAACATCGGAGGCCACATCTTTGGAAGAACGCAACGCGTCGAACGACAGCGCTCGGAAACACACCACGTTGAAAAGAAGGAAGAGAAAGATCACAAAGAAAACTCCGCTCACCACCACGCGCGGAAAATTCTTCTCGGGCTCTTTGACCTCGGAGCCGACAAGGTTGAGATCGTTCCAGCCGTCGTAGGCCCATACCGCCGCCGCCAAGGCCGCCAGAAATCCGCTGAAGGTTCCCCAATTCACCGACGAAGGCCACAGCGCGACCGCCGCCGCGTCGTGTCCGCGCGACGGAATAAAAATCAGGCCGGCGACGATGATCAACACCACCGAGAGAACCTTCATCACGGTGAGCACGACCTGCACACCGCCGCCCACGCGAACGCCAAGGTAGTTGATGAAGGTAATGACGATGACGGCCACCACCGCCAACGGTTGCATCCACGAAAACACAAATACCGTGGGCGGCCCTGGGAGAAAGGAAAGATGGGAATGGAACACGTAGAGGGGCTTCGCGAGCCCCGGAAACAAGAAGGTCGCGAATCGCAGCAGCCCCGCGGCGATGGCCGCGACCGAGGCGGGACGAGCCACCGTCGAATGCATCCAGCCGAAGAGAAATCCCCACACTTCTCCCAGTCCCCGGCGAAGATACGCGTACTCGCCGCCGGCTTCCGGAATCGACGTGCCCAACTCGACGTAACACAATGCCCCGAACAGGGAGAGGATTCCTCCCACTACCCACGCGGCGAACACGATGCCGATCCATCCCGCCGCATCGGCCATTTCGGCGGGCTTCAAGAAAATTCCGGTGCCGATCATTGTGCCCAGCACAATGCCGGCCGCCGCCGCCGGACCGAGACCGCGAATCAACCCGGGAGAAGAATTTTCTTTTTCTGCGGCATCGATTTTCATGTGCTTCATGGCCATCAGAGAGATTCGGGTGGCGCGAGTTCTTCAATCACGCGTTCGAACAATGATTCAAAGCGACGAGGATGATAGCAAGAAGAGTTCAGTCATGCGCCGGACTACGCATTCCCATAGCAGTTCAATTTAAGTTTCTTCCCCACTTGGGTGGCGCATCCATCGGACGCGGTAGCGGACGATGTGTGCGTTCAACAACATTGAGATTTCGCACGCATGCTCAGTGCGCATGTGTGCGCCACCCCGCCGCATCTCCTACTGTTTTGGTAGGCCCGGCGAACGCTTTTTTCGCCGGGTGATTCTCCGTCAAATCCGACTCTCTCTTTGACGCCACAATACCCGCCGAGAAGCGCACTCGGCGGGCCTACCCGATCTCGAATCATTCGCACCGCAGTGCCGTCACCGGATCCACTTTCGCGGCTCGTCGCGCCGGAACGAGGATCGCCAGCGCGCCGACGGCAAACAACGCCAGCATCACGGTGATGAACGTGGTCACATCGGTGAAGCGAATTCCGAACAACATGCCCGCAAGCAAGCGTCCGCCCGCCAACGCTCCCACGATGCCGATGGATGCGCCCACGGCCACCACAAAAAGTCCGCGGCCAAGAATGAATGCGAGAACTTGTCCGGGCCGCGCGCCCAACGCCATCCGCACCCCGATTTCATGGGTGCGCCGCGCCACCTCGTAGCTGATCAGACCGTACAGGCCGACCGCCGTCAACAACAGCGCCAGCGCGCCGAACGCGCCCACCAAGACCGCATAGAATCGCGGTTGAATCATGGAAGCGCTCACCACATTCGACATCGGCATGACCGCGAGCACCGGAAGTTCCGGGTCCACTTCTTGCACCACTTCTCGAATGGCCGCGGCGGTCCCGGCTCTCGTCGCCGTCTTCAACAGAAAAGATCCGGGAAAAACGCGATTGACAATCGAAGTGAACATGTCCGGAACTTGCGACACCGGAACGACAATCATCGGCTGCGGCGCTTGGTCGAGCGTCCGGTCGTGAACGCCGCCGATCACGCCCACAATCTTGAGCGGCGTGGTGGCGTCCATCACGAAAATCGTTTGCCCCACCGGATTGGAATTCGCCCACCATCGCCGGGCCATGGTTTGATTAATGACGGCAACGCGCTCGGACATGGACGTGTCTTGCTCGTTCAGCGACCGTCCCACCAAGAGAGGAATTCGAAGAACGCGGAGGTAGTCCGAACTGACGGCCCGGTACTCCGCGGAGGTCAACTCATCATGACGCCCCGCCGGAAACACCGGTAGATTCACCCCCCGCTGCAACGGCAGGCCGCTCACGAAGGAAGCCGCCTCCACTCCCGGCATCGCGCCCAGACGCAGGAGGATTTGCCGGACAAACCGGTCTTCGCCCACCGTGGTGTTGTATCGGGCGGAGCTGAGCGGAACTTGAAAGGTCATCACGTTTCGCGGCTCAAAGCCCGGTGAAACCGCTCGCATCCGGAGAAAGCTTTCGAGCAAAAGATCGGCGCCCACGAGCAAGGTCATCGCCACGCCCACCTGCGCCACAATGAGGAAACGCAACGACCGCGTTTCGAATCTTCCGGGACCCGCGCCGCGCGGCGCTTCGCGAAGAGAAAGATTCTTTCGGGAGAAAAACAGCCGCGCCACCGGGGCAATGCCGAACATCATCGCCGCGAGCACCGAGACGCCCAGCGCGAAGAGCAAAGCGGCGACGTTGAGATGCACACTGTTGCCGCGCGGCAATTGGGTGGGCGAAATTCTGAGAAGCAGTGGAAGAATGGCTCGCGCGAAGAATATTCCCACCACGCCGGCCAGCAGACTCAATTGCAGATTTTCCATCAGAAACAATCGAGCGAGGCGGCCCCGCGTCGCGCCCAGCGCCACCCGCACGGCGATTTCGCGGCTGCGTCCCAGGCCGCGCGCAAGCAACATGCCGGCGACGTTGGCGCAACCGATCAACAACACCAAGGCCACGGCGAGCTGTAGCATTATTAGGCTTTGCTTGAAACCGCCGACCACCACATCACGGT
>CAZIDA010000097.1:0-9085 GCA_964537865.1 uncultured Acidobacteriota bacterium | reverse complement strand
GCCCGCCGCGGCGGGCAGAGGAACGCAGAGCGGCCTGGGGCCGCAGTTCGCCGCGGTCCGCCCCGGCGGACTCATGGTTGTGTTATAGCGACCTGAAAATCTTGTCAGAAAAGCAAGATTTTCGAAACTTGCTAAGCAGAGCGGCCTGGGGCCGCAGCCAAATGGTGCTCATGGTTGTGTTGTAGCGACCTGAAAATCTTGTCAGAAAAGCAAGATTTTCGAAACTTGCTAAGCAGAGCGGCCTGGCTATTTTCGGAGCGCAGTACCTGCTGCAGTCTTCAGAGATGAATCTGATTATCGGTCAGCCCCGATTTATCGGGGCGAAATAACAGTAGCCTGAGGCGTGAGCCTCAGGAATACGGGTCGGGTTGAAGGCCCAGTCCGCCTTGGCGGACGACAGATGCCAAGAGGGGAAATTTGTTGGCGCAGACCCGCGGCGGGTGTCTGCGCCACACTCAGTAATAGATTTTTTCGAGAAACAAACCAAACGGCGGGGCCGTCCACTCGGCGGGCTTGGGTGATGGTTTGTGCAGGAACGACTGGAATTCATCGAGCGTGCAGTTGCCGGCGCTCAGCTCGACCATGCTTCCCACCAATCGCCGCACCATCTTCCACAAAAATCGATCGGCGCGAATGTGAAACGTGTACAGCTTGGCGTAACACGGCCGGGTGATCTTGATCTCGCGCCATTCGCATTCCTCAACCGCACACTGAAAAGATCGCGCTTCTTCTTCATCGGGATCGCAAAAGGTCCGAAAGTTGTGGCGTCCCACGATTAATTTTGCCGCTTCCTGCAGCGCCGGCAGCCGCAACTCGCGTCGCGGACACCACACGTGACGCCGCAGAAACGGCGAGTACGCTTCTGCGATTTGGTACCGGTAAATCCGGAATCGGGCGTCGTGGCGCGCATGAAAATTCAGCGGGACAAACGCGGCCTCAGTAACAGCAATATCCGCGGGAAGAATTCGATTCAACTCCTCCTTAATTTTCCTAGCCGACCACAGGCGCGGATCGTCGCCGTGATCTCCGGCGTGAAAGGGCGCCGACAACAGCGGAATTTCAACGTTGCGCCGCACCGCCGCTTCAACCGGGGCGTCGCCGTGAATCACCACGTTTGCCACTTGCGCCTCGGCGTGAACACCGCGATCGGTCCGCCCGGCGGCAATCACTCGCGACTTCTCGCGAAGAACTTCCATCAACGCGCTCAACAAAACGCCTTGAACGGTCCGGACATCTTTCTGGATCTGCCAGCCGTAGAACCGCGTCCCTTCATAAGCCAGCGTCAACTTCAGATTGCGCATGAATGATTAACCCATCTGGTTGGACGGCGCTGCCTCGGCGCCTTGATCAAAGTTCCGCCTAATCTGATTCACGCTTCAAAACAACCCACGTCGCTCCCCAGCCGCCGGCCTCGGGCCGAGCATCTTGAAAAGACTCGACCAACGGATGCCGTGAGAGCACGGACCGGACGATCTCGCGCTGCACGCCGATTCCCCGGCCATGGATGATCCGCACCTCGCGAAAGCCTTTTTCGTGCGCGGCTTCTAAATACGCCTCCACCGCACTCTTCACCTCTTTCGGCGAAAAGGTGTGAAGATCGATGGAGTCTTCAATCGGAAGCTTGATCGGTTCAACGTCGGAGTTCAAGGGCCCCTTCCCTCTTCTTTGAATCGGCGCATACTCGTTTTGGCAGCGACAAGATCGTTGGAAGCGGACAAAGTCACCAAATCAAAAGAGCACGTCTTGTATCGTTCACACCGTCACCGCTTCTCGATATTCCCCAAAAACTTTTCTTAGCGCGTCCGAGATTTCGCCGACGGTGCAATACGCTTCGACGGCGTTCAGGATGTGAGGCATCAAATTCTCATTCGGATTTCGGGCGGCTGCTTCCACGCTCGCCAAAGCGGTGGCAGCTTTTTTTGCATCCCGCTCAGCGCGCACCGCCGCGACTTTTTTCTTCTGTTCTTCTTCCAGCGCCGGATCGACTCGCAAAATCGGGATGGGCGCCTCCTGCTCGGCGACAAAGGAATTCATTCCTACCACGATTTGCTCCTTCTTCTCGATGGCGCGTTGATACTGGTAAGCTGATTCCTGGATTTCTTTTTGAACGAACCCGCTTTCGATGGCGCGAAGCATGCCGCCCAGCTTCTCGATTTGATCGATGTACTGCTGGGCCCGTCGTTCGATCTCGTCGGTCATCGATTCGAGGAAATAAGATCCACCGAGTGGATCCACCACATCGGCGACTCCGCTCTCATGCGCGATGACCTGTTGCGTGCGCAACGCCAGCAGCGCCGCTTCTTGTGTCGGCAGCGCCAGCGCTTCATCGCGCGAATTGGTGTGCAACGATTGCGTTCCGCCGAGAACCGCCGCCAGCGCTTGGAGCGTCACGCGAACCACGTTGACATCGGGCTGTTGCGCGGTCAACGTGGCGCCAGAGGTCTGCGCGTGAAATCGCAACATGCAAGATCGCTCATTGGTGGCGTGAAAGCGTTCGCGCATGAGGCGAGCCCACATGCGTCGCGCCGCCCGGAACTTCGCCACCTCTTCGAACAGGTTGTTGTGGGCGTTGAAGAAGAAAGACAAACGCGGCGCAAAGTCATCCACCTTCAGCCCGGCGTTCAACGCCGCGGACACGTAAGTGACGCCGTTCATCAGCGTGAAGGCGACTTCCTGAACGGCCGACGATCCGGCCTCGCGAATGTGATAACCGCTGATGGAAATCGTGTTCCATTCCGGCAGATGGTGGGAACAATACTCGAAAATGTTCGTGATGATGCGAAGGCAGTGATGCGGCGGATAGATGTAAGTTCCCCGGGCAATGTACTCCTTCAAGATATCGTTCTGCACGGTCCCCGAAAGCTTCTCCGCAGGGACGCCTTGCTTACGTCCCACGGCGATGTAAAGCGCCAGGAGAATCGCGGCCGTCGAATTGATGGTCATCGAGGTCGACACGCGGTCGAGCGGAATGCCGTCGAAAAGCAATTCCATGTCGCGCAAGGAATCGATGGCCACTCCCACCTTGCCCACCTCGCCCGCCGCCATGGGATGATCGGAATCCATTCCGATTTGCGTCGGCAGATCGAAGGCCACCGACAATCCCGTCTGCCCTTGCGAGAGGAGAAACTTGAAGCGACGATTTGATTCCGCCGCCGATCCGTAGCCGGCGTATTGCCGCATCGTCCAAAAGCGGCTCCGATACATGTGCGGTTGAATGCCCCGCGTGAACGGGAATTCTCCCGAATCTCCTGCATCGGACTGCGATAGATCGTCGGCGCGATAGATGCGCTTGAGTTCGATCTGAGAGGTGGTTTTGAATTCTTTTTTTCGTTCGCTCATGTCGGAATGAGTTGGACTGCCGCTAATCGCCTCGCCGGATGCTGCGCGCGCGGAGGAACGACCATCCGGCAAAGTAAAGCATAAGCAAGGTGAACGCCAGGCTTCCATAAAAACGGAATGCGGAAGAAGGCGTCTCCGCGGCGTACAATTGATAAGCGCGCCAGCATTCCACCGCGATGCTCAACCCTAAGAGCAGGAAAATGAGGCCCACCAATTGATGAAAAATAATCTTGATCGATCGAATGAGGGCATCAAATGACTGGCGCAGAATCTTCCAAAGCATCGCGCGTATGTTAGGAGCAATCGGAAGTGAAGTCAACACCGCGCGGCGGCGTCGGGCCGCGTTGACTTTGCCTCCCGCGGAGCGTAATCTGGAAATCGTAACGCGGTCGTGAAATGATGGTGTGAAGGAAAGACGATGGACCTTAGCAACGATCTCAAAGAACGATTGAAAGACTTGGGCGCCGCCATCAGCGCGGCGTTGTCCGACTCGCCCTCCATCGCCGAAGCCATTGCCGGAATTAAGGACCAAGGCTACGATCTTTTTCTCGTGCTCGAAGCCACCATCGGCCTGAGTCGGAACGTGGAAGAGTCCGCCACCGCTTCCGAAACGACTTCTCAGAAAGAGAGCGGAGAATTTAGGCTGCACATCACCGCTTCCGATAAAAAATTCTTGGAGGCGCTGCGCATCCAAGTGGAAGACGCCAAGCCCCAGGAAATCTCCGGATCGCCGGAAGAATCCGCTTGAGGGGCCGCGATGGCGAAGCGGAACGCGGCATCATCCGAAGAGTGATGATGCCGGCTGCGGACCGATGGTCCTTTTCGTGCCCGTTTGAAATTTGAATCCCCAAATTGTGAGATGCCGGAAAACTCGATCGATCCATCTCGCTGCTCGCCGAACCGCATGAAAAAATCATCCCGCATCCTTTTCGCTGTACTTCTTATTCTTGCCTTGTCTCCCGTCTTGGCCCTCGCTCAATCTTCCCATGGCAAACCGTCCAAGGTTCCGCACGGGAAATACGCCACCATGCGTGGAACGGTCCAGCTCTTCACGCAACGCGCCCTCACCATTCGCGACTTGAAGAACCCCAACCTCCTCCGAACCTTTACGTACGCCCCCAAGCTTTTTCGGAAAATGCAGAAGCGGCGATACGCCTGGGGCCGGCGAGTAAAAGTGAAATATTACCGGGGAACCGACGTGGCCGTCTCCGTCAAATGATCTTATGGGAAGCGATCGATTCATTCCACTGGGTCCGGCGCATTGGCTCATCCATCCGAAACTGACCGGTGGAAAACGAATTCCCATCATCGCCAACGAAGCCATTCTGAAAACGATCACCGACCGCGTGATCGAGCAAGCCTCGAACACGGCGAACGCCGAAGGCGTGGAAAGCGTCGTATTGAATCCCGACGCGCATGAAGGTTACGGCGCGCCGATCGGATGCGTGGTGGCCACCTCCCAAACGCTGATGCCCGGCCCGGTGGGATTCGACATCAGTTGCTCGATGAGTTTTCTTCAAACGGATTTGGATCCGGAGCAGGTTCGCGATCGGCGCGTTCGCCGGACGCTCATTCAGGAAATTGAAAAACGAATCGCGTTGGGGGCCGGCTCAAAACCGGCGCCGCTTCAGGCGCGCGTCTCGAAGGAGCAGTTTCGAGAAATCATCGCGCGCGGACCGGAGGCCGCGGAGCTGTTGCGATCCTTCGACGTGGACATGAGTTGGACGCGCAACCTGGAACGCAAATGGTTGGAGGCCGATCCGGAAGTGGTGAGCCGGCGCGCCTTCGAGCGTGGTTTCGATCAGTTGGGATCATTGGGTGGCGGAAACCATTTTCTGGAGATGGAAACCAGCGAGATTGTGGATGCGGACCTGGCGCGGAGCTTCGGAATCACCGACGGCGTCGTGTTCATTTCACATTGCGGCTCCCGCGGATTCGGACATCAGATCGCCACGGAGTTCTTTCGGCAATTGGAGGCGGAATTCAAGTCCGCCCACCGGCCGTTTCCGGGAAACGATCGCGAATTGGTTTTCTGCCATCGCGACTCATCCACCGGCGAACGCTACTGGAAATCGGTGGGATGCGGCGCCAACTTTGCGATCGTCAATCACCTCTTCATCAACACCGCGCTGCGCGACGCCGTGCGCGTGCTGTTTCCGGAGGTCCGGTGCTATCTCGTCTATTTGATTTCTCACAATCTCGTGCAACCGGAAGCGATCGACGGCAAAACGAAATTCATTCATCGCAAAGGAGCGACCCGCGCTTTGCCGGCAGGGCATCCGCTGCTTCAAGGCACGCCCTTTGAATCCACCGGACATCCGGCGCTCGTTCCCGGTTCTGCCCTTGCGGGCTCCACGCTTTTCGTGGCCGACGAGAATTCCCATTTGACCCACCACTCCGTCAATCATGGCGCGGGGCGGGCGATGGGACGCAACCAAGCGCGTCGCACGCTCGATCAAAAAACCATTGATGAGGAGATGGATCGCTGCGACGTGCTCTTCAACTATCGCCACTACCCCATCGACGAGGCGGCGCCCGCCTACAAAAATTATGAGGACGTCATCAACTCCATCCTCGAAGCGCGCATCGCGCGCATCGTTTCACGACATAAACCGCTAATGGTTTTGAAGGGAAATGACTGAGACAGGCCGCCCTACGCCGCCGCGGCCTTCCCGGCCAGGCGTTCCATCACTGCATCGGCGAAGGCTTGCGCGGCGTCAGGATCTTGCCCGGTGATGAGGTTTCCATCCACCGTCACCGGCTCGCCGGTGTAAGTCGCTCCGCCCAATTCAAGTTCTCGAACCGATTCCGGTGTTTTGTAGACGGTCGCCCGATGTCCTCGAAGCACCCCGGCCTTCGCCAAAACGGCCCCGGACAAACAAATCGCCGCGGTCGGCTTGCGCGCGGTGTTCGCTTCCGCCAGCAGCGAGTGCAGTTGATCGTCGTTCCAGAGAAATTCCGGAGAACCCATTCCCCCGACCACCGCGATGGCATCGTAGTCCTTCATGCGGACTTCGGAAACCAGCAAGTCCGGTTTCACCTTGGCGCCGAGCATTCCGACGCATTCCATTTTTGAGCGGCTCGCCACTTTCACCGTGGCGCCGGCCTCTTCCCAGATTTTCCGCGGCACGAGCAATTCTTCATCCCGAAATTGATCGGGCGCGATCACCATGATTATTTTTTTTCCGGAAAGTTTCTTCGTCTCCATGCAGCCTCCTCCGATGGTTTGTCTCCACAGTCGGTCTTGGGCGAATCCACAAGCCGATCAAATTATAATCCCACGCCAACAAAAGCTTTCAAGTGAAAAGAGATTGAAGGCCAATCGGTTTTCTCGATGAGAACAGAAAGAAACTAAAGGATCCGCTTAGGATCGGGTAGGCCCGCCGAGCGCACTTCTCGGCGGGTATGTAAGACGATCACAGGCCATTGGCATTTTGTTTGGCGAGAAAAACGCTCGGCGGGCCTACCACGGCGCGGCTCCCTCCATCGCCGAATCCATCACAGCTTGTACGAGACGGACACACCGTCGCGCAGAGGCAGGATCGTCGTCATGAGATTCTTGGAGGAATAGATCATCCGATTAAACCGCTGAATCTTGCGCGTCCAATCATCGGGTTTGGGGCGCGCCACGCGGCCGCGCCAGAGCACGTTGTCGCTGATGAACAACCCGCCTCTTCGCACGCGCGGCAGCGCCAGCTTGAACACCTGCGGATAGTAATGTTTGTCGACGTCGTTGAACACGATGTCGAATTCTCCTCGAACCTGGCGAATCAAATCGAGTGAATTCCCGACCAGGATATGGATTTGCCGGGAGACGCAGGCGCGTTTGAAATAGCCTTCCGCTTCTTTGGCGTTCTTGGGATCGCCGTCGGTATAGAAAACCTCGCCGTTGCGGCCCACGGCGCGAGCCCACCAAATCGTGGAGTAGCCGATGGCCGACCCCATCTCAAAGACGCGCTTGGCCCGGCTCACCAGAGCGAGTTGATAAAGCACCCGCGCCACCGCCGGCCCCACGATAGGAATACTTCGCTTCTTGGCTTCCGCTTCCATTTCTTTCAGCACCGCATCGCGAGCGGGAAGACAATCGTAAAGGTACCGCTCCGCTTCATGATTGGTAATTTCGTCCATCGTTTCACCTGAGCATTCTATGGATTGATCGATTCACAATAAAGATCGATGGCTTCTTCAAGCTGCCCGATCCGCTGACGCTCGTGGGCCTCTTGAAACAACTCCGCGGCGCGAGAAATCATTTCCCGATCTCTTGTCATATGAAGAGCACATCATAAACGAAGCGTCCAAAAACCGGAAGCCCCGAATACGTTCGCCTGCTGCGGTTCTCGTTGAACAAATTCTCCAAGGAGGATAGAATGCGCTTTCAATTTGGTTCCGATTTCTCCCCACTTCTGGAGAATTCAGATCGACGCCGGAGGAAGATCCGGCGAGTTCTTTGCGACCTTATTTAAGGATGCCGATCATGAACTTATGCCCGCGATTCATTTTTCCTCGCCCTAAAGGCGCAGCTTGCGCCGTCGCGACGGCCTTCTTTGCGGCGATACTTATTTGCGCACCACGGGCTTTCTTCAGTTCAGATTCAATTCACGCTTCTCAATCAACTCCCGCACAAGCGATAGCGGCGTCCCGCGAGGTTTCGAAAATCGACGCGGCGGAGTTCAACTCCACGATGCGGAGTTTGAGAGGCAAAGTCGTTTTGGTGAACATGTGGGCGACGTGGTGTGTTCCCTGCCGCCAAGAATTTCCCGAATTGGTTCAGCTTTACGACCAGGACCGGTCAAAAGGACTCGCGATCCTCGCCATCTCGAATGACGACATTCAGAATCTGGACGACGTGAAGGAGTTCGTGAAGGAGCGGCACGTCACCTTTCCAACTTTCATCGTCGATCCACAAGGAGCGAATGCGCTTCGTGAAGCGATCTATCCGCACTGGACGGGGAATATTCCCACGAGTTTTATTTTCGACCGCCAGGGGAAGCTGAGGCTGGCCGTCGCGGGAGCGCACGATCGCGCCGATTTTGAAAACTTGATCAAACCGCTTTTGTGAATCCGCTCGGCGCCGCCGGGAATTCACGACTTGGGGAGAGAACGGTCTTTATGGAAAGCAGAGCATTCGTGAAAGATTTGCAGGCGATCAACAACGCGGTCTTGAATCGGCTTCGCTCTTCCGCCGACATTCATTCCGGACCGGACGCCACCTTGTCCATTCCCCAACACCTCAAGATCGCTTTGAAAAATGAAATCGAGGCCGCCGAAATTGCGGCCGTGTGGATGCCGACGACACCCGACCTCGATGTCAAGTTGGCGTTTGCACGGCAGGTCGGCGATGAGGCGAAGCATTATCGCTTGATTGAGGAGCGCCTTCATGAGATGGGCGAGTCGTTGGATGATTTCAATCCGCTGAAGGACGGCTATTCACCGGTCTTCAAATTCTTAAGGATGTTGAAAGGAACGGTGGAGCGCGTGGCGGCGGCGCAATTCACTCGTGAAAACATCGCCCTCATCAAGAACCAACAGTTCATTCTGCTGTGCGAAGCTCGAGGCGATTACGAAACCACGCGGCTCTATCGCGAAGTCATCCAACCGGACGAGGAATTCCATCACATGTTGGGCCGGATTCTTTTGGAGAAATACGCCACCACCGAAGAGTTGCAGGAGGGCGCGCGCATGAGCGCCCGCCAAACACTTGCCATGGCGGAAGAACTCCAAGAACTCGCGTATAAGAATCTGGGCG
>CAZIDA010000096.1:0-9152 GCA_964537865.1 uncultured Acidobacteriota bacterium | reverse complement strand
GGATGGGAAATTCAAAATAATTTCACAACCCCGATGGGGTTGTGGCGCATGATGGAGTCTCGCATCCCAAGGTAGCTCTCCACCTGCGGCGGAGAGCAACCCTGGGCTGAAGGCCGCTGCCTCTTCGAGGCAGTTGATCATCTGACCAAGAGATGGCGGACCCATGGGCATGAAATTCGTTCCGGCAGGCGGGATGCTCCGTCCGCCAAAGGCGGAGAACGTTTCGGATGTCCCAGCAATCGGCACAGCAGTAAAGTCCGGGGTTCGCCACAAGACCGCGAACCCCGGCTACCAAAGCACTCCCCGTTTCGGGCTGATTGAGGCTTTCGCAGGGGCGGCGAATCTCTAACTCCAAACGCCGCACGTTCATCGGCATGATGAATCCATTCGAGTTCAAAACTGAAAACGAAGCGTCGCGCGCCATTCTGGAGATTGGCCGGCGCGTCTGGGAGAAGGGATTTGTCGCGTCGAGCGACGGAAACATTTCCGTTCGCTTCAACGACACGGAAGTCATTGCCACTCCTTCCGGACGCTCCAAGGGATTCATGTCGGTGGACGAGATTGTGAAAGTCGATCTCCACGGCCACAAGATTTCGGGAAAAGGAAAGCCGTCGACCGAACTTCCGATGCACATGATGATCTATCGATTGCGTCCGGACGTGCGCGCCGTGGTGCATTGTCATCCGCCCGCGGCCACCGGATTTGCGGCGGCGGGAATCGCGCTCGATCGCGCCTTGATTTCGGAGATCGTTCTTTCGCTGGGATGCGTTCCCTTGGCCGGATACGGAACGCCGGCCACCGACGACATCACCCAGCCGTTGGAGCCGCTCATTCCACACTACGACGCCATCCTCATGGCCAATCACGGCGTGGTGTGTTACGGCGCCACGCTCGACGCCGCCTATTTCAAAATGGAAACGGTGGAGCATTTCGCGCGCATCAACCTGGTCGTCAGAATTTTGGGGCGTGAAAACTTGCTTTCGCGCGAGGAAGTAGATAAACTCTTCGCGCGAAGAGGCTCTGTTTACGGAATCCAATCGCCGACGGAGTTCGTGCCCGGATGTCCGGTGGTGGCAGAGGCCTCGTATTCCGCGGCCGTTTCGGCGTCTGAGGCGTCCATCACCGTCACCAAAACGGAACTGATTGATCTAATCCAACAAGTTTTAGAACGCCGCAAGTAGAGGCCGTGCCGGTTTTTGAGAAACAAGAAATCCGTCTGCGACATTGAGGAGGAGTTCATGGGTGAAGCATTGGGACTGATTGAGACGCGCGGGCTGGTGGCCATGATCGAAGCCAGCGACGCCATGGTGAAAGCCGCCAAGGTCACTCTGGTGGGGTGGGAAAAGATCGGATCGGGATATGTCACCGCCATCGTGCGCGGCGACGTGGCCGCCGTGAAGGCCGCCACCGACGCCGGCGCGGCCGCCGCCCGGCGCGTGGGCGAACTGATCAGCGTGCACGTGATTCCGCGGCCGCATTCCAACCTCGAAGACGTGCTGCCCATCGGCAAAGCCTCCAAGTAACCTCGGTCGCCGCCGGTCGAGCAGAATGTGTCGCGAGACGGTCGCGGGCCTCGAGCGCCAAGCTCAACGACCGCGAAGCGGCAGCGGATTTTAAACGCGCGTGAGATGGAAACTCCTCGGCGCGATGCCGTGGCGCAGCCGCGCCGAGCGTTCTATCGCGCTTGCCGCGAGACTGAGCTTCAGCTTTACCGGATCGCCGCTTTCAAGATTGAGACGAAGGAATTCCATGCTATTAGGTCGTGTGGTAGGAACGATTGTAGCGACGCGAAAGGATCCCCGGCTGGAGGGGAAGAAGCTTCTGATCGTCAAGCCCATTGACGCCGCCACCGGCAAGGACGAAGGCAATTTCGTGGTTTCCGTGGACACGGTCCAAGCCGGATTCAAGGAGAGAGTTTTGATTGTCGCCGGCAGTTCCGCGCGCATGGCCTCCGGCTGCAAAGATTGTCCGGTCGATTCCGCCATCGTCGGCATCGTCGATCACGTGGAATTGCATTGAGACCGGACGCGCGCTGACGCGAGGCTGAATCGAAGTCAGCGACCTCCCCGCCTGAATTCCAGATCGAGTGAGACGCGCCGGTTTAATTCTTTAGGACTTCAAGAGTTTCCGTTATGCAACTCGCCCGTGTCATCGGCAATGTGGTTTGCACCATCAAGAATCCTTCCATGGAGGGATTAAAGCTGCTGGTTCTTCAGCCGATCACTCGCGAAGGCAAAGACCGGGGAAAGCCGATGGTCGCCGTGGACTCGATTGGCGCGGGCTTCGGCGAAGTGGTTTATTGGTGCCGCGGGAAAGAAGCGTCGCTGGCGTTCCCCCGCGACGTGCCGACGGAATGCACGGTCATCGCCATCGTCGATTATCTTGAAACGCCGGAGAAGAAAATCAAGTTTCTGTGACCGACGGCTTCCCGGCGCGTGGTAATGGGAGAACGTTATGCTGGTGGGACGAGTGGTGGGCGACGTGGTGGCCACTCAAAAATCGCCCAGCCATGAGGGCCGCAAGATTTTGATGGTGCAGCCGATCAATCTCGACGGCGCCGATCGCGGCGACGTGGTGCTGGCGCTCGACGCTGTCGACGCCGGAATCGGCGAGCGCGTGCTGGTGGTTCAAGAGGGTTTTTCCGCGATGACCGCCGCCGGCCGACCCAATTCTCCCATCGACATGACCGTGGTGGGCGTCATCGACCACATCGATATGGTGGAATAGTTTTTCTGAGTAGATTGCTGAAAAACAAATTTTGGAGTGCGGCGGCAAGTCCGCTGCGGCCCGCCGCGGCGGGCGACGCCACTTTGGATGCGGAGTGGAAAAACGGGCCAAGATTGGGCATTCTGCGACCGATCCAAAACGGCGCCGATGGCGCCGTACTCCAAAATGGGGCCATCGCCTCATTGGAAATTTGGTTTTATAACAACCGGCTAGAAGCCGGTCCCCGGAATTTCGAGATTCGAGTTTCATTGTCGGCGGAAGCGCTCTGATGATTGCCCACCTCACAGGAAAGATTCTCCAAAAGCTTCCCAATCAAGTGGTCCTTGACGTGGCCGGCGTCGGTTACGACGTGGCGATTCCCCTTTCCACGTTTTACGATCTGGGAGACGACGGCGCGGCGGTCTCACTTCACATTTACACGCACGTTCGCGAGGACACCATCGCGCTTTATGGCTTTCGAACACATGCCGAGCGCCTGCTGTTTGAAAAATTGATCGGCGTTTCCGGCATTGGGCCGAAGCTGGGCATCGCGATTCTCTCCGGCATGAGCGCGGAAGAACTGATCCCGGCCATCCAGCACAACGACGTGATGCGGCTCACGCATATTCCCGGAGTCGGGAAGAAGACGGCGGAGCGGCTGGCGCTGGAGCTGCGCGACAAGCTGGGCGCGGTCAGCCCGGCGCTGGAAGCCGCGCGCGAGCAGTACGCGCCCTCCGTCAGTCGAACCAAGGACGACGCCGTTTCCGCGTTGGTGAATTTGGGGTATCAACCGGCGCTCGCCGACAAGGCGGTGCGCGAGGTGTTGAGAACGGAAGGACACGAAATCAGCTTTGAGAAGCTGCTTCGCGAATCGCTGCGTTTTCTGACGCGTTAAGGGGCAAAACGTGAATCAACTGTACCGCAGCCACATGCCGAGCGCCTGCTGTTTGAAAAATTGATCGGCGTTTCCGGCATTGGGCCGAAGCTGGGCATCGCGATTCTCTCCGGCATGAGCGCGGAAGAACTGATCCCGGCCATCCAGCACAACGACGTGATGCGGCTCACGCATATTCCCGGAGTCGGGAAGAAGACGGCGGAGCGGCTGGCGCTGGAGCTGCGCGACAAGCTGGGCGCGGTCAGCCCGGCGCTGGAAGCCGCGCGCGAGCAGTACGCGCCCTCCGTCAGTCGAACCAAGGACGACGCCGTTTCCGCGTTGGTGAATTTGGGGTATCAACCGGCGCTCGCCGACAAGGCGGTGCGCGAGGTGTTGAGAACGGAAGGACACGAAATCAGCTTTGAGAAGCTGCTTCGCGAATCGCTGCGTTTTCTGACGCGTTAAGGGGCAAAACGTGAATCAACTGTACCGCAGCCACTTCGCCAGTTCCGGAAGCGTGGGCCGCTTCCCATACATCAAAATTCCCACCCGATAAATCTTCGACGACACCCAAATGATGCCGGCAATGGTCACCAGCATGATCCCGATGGAAGAGACAATCTGCAGCATAGGCGGCGTCTGAATGCTGATGCGCATGAACATGAGGATGGGCGTGAAGAAGGGTACCAGCGATAGGATCACCGCAGTGGAGCTGTCCGGAGATCGCATCACCAAGCCCATCATGATCAGCGGCACTACGATGAGCATGGTCACCGGCATCTGCACCTGCTGCGCTTCCTGATCGTTGTTCACCATGGCGCCGATGGCGGCGTACAACGCCGCGAACAGGAGGAAGCCCAAAAGGAAATAGATGATGAAGTACACCATCATGGAAGCGGGAATCTTCGGGATCATGTTGGCGGCCCGCGGCGACAAGGTGGAGGCCACGCTCAATCCGTAGACGCCCAGCATCACGGCGAGCACGGCCCAGATCACATACTGCGTGAGCGCCACCAAGCTCACCCCGATGATCTTTCCGGCCATCAACTCGGAAGGACGCACCGACGACAACATCACTTCCACCACGCGCGAAGTTTTCTCTTCAATCACGCTGCGCATGACGGTGAGGCCATACATCAGGATGGTCACGTACAGGATCATCACCAAAACGTAAGTCAAACCGAAGGATTGCCCGCGATCTTCGCGATCCCCGGACTCGCTCACCTTCATGGCCGTGATGTCGGCCCGCCTGGTGAGATTGTCGATCTTGGCCGGATCCAGTCCTTGATCGCGCAGCCGAATGCCGGTGATGACGTTGGTCAACGTCTGTTGCAGGACAGTCTGTTCTTGGAAATCGCTCACGTTGAGCGCGTGAAACTGCGCCTTGCCGCTGGTCAAGGCATCGGCGCTGAACACCATATAGGCGTCGAGCTTTCTCGCCAACACTTGCTTCGAAAGATCGGCTTCAATCTGGCCTACCGAAGCGTTCATCGGAACTACTTCAAAAGTGTATTGAGAGCCACGCGAGGACGACTTGGTTTCGAACGCCTTCATGAACGGCTGGGCGATGCGGCCGGTGGGATCGACCAAAGCGACGTGGCGATGATCACTCGTCTTCATGGTGGCGAATTTGACCGACAGAAAAATGATGCCGATGAACAACAAGGGAGTCAGAATCGTGCCCACCAAGAAGAGCTTGCTGCGGACGCGCTGCAAGTATTCTCGACGAATAATCCAGAGTACCCTTTTCATGAATCTCCTCCCTCCAAATTCGTGTTGTCTCCCGCGGAGTCCGGCGATGCCGGAACCGCTCTACGGAACCGCCGTCGCAAAGGCGGTTTTCTGATCCGCCGCATGCTCCTGGTTCAGCTCGGCCACGCTCTTTCCCACGACTTCCTTGAAAATCTCGTTGAGCGACGGTTCCGCCACCTCGAAGCGCGTGATGGTGGTGCGTTCCACCATGGAGCGCAGCAGTTCTTGCGGATTGGCGTTCGGCTTCAGCGTCAGTTCCACGTAATTGCCGTAGTTGTTGGCGCGCAACACGAAGCGGTCGTCGCGCGTGAAGCGGTCGTCCCCGGAGAATTCCACCACGATGGTATTCTTGCCGTAGCTTCGTTTGATGTCCCGCAACGCGCCGTCCAGCACCTTCTTCGCTTTGTTGATCAGGCAAATGTTGTCGCAGAGTTTCTCGACTTGCTCCATGCGATGCGTCGAAAAGATGATGGTTCGGCCTTCCTTCCTCAGTTCCAGCATGATGTCCTTCAGAAGATCGGCGTTCACCGGATCGAGACCGGCGAACGGTTCGTCCAGGATGATCAGCTCCGGATCGTTCATGATGGTGGTGATGAATTGAATCTTCTGCTGCATGCCTTTGGAAAGCTCGTTGACCTTCTTCTCCCTCCACGGCGTCAGCTCGAAGCGGTTCATCCAATGATCCATCTTGCTCTGCGCGTCGGCGCTCGACAGGCCTTTGATCTGCCCGAAGAACAAGATCGTTTCGCCGACTTTCATCTTGGGATAGAGTCCGCGCTCTTCCGGCAGGTAGCCGATGTGCTCCTTCAACTCCGCGGACATGGGCCGGCCCAGAATCTCGATGCGGCCTTGATCGGGCATGGTGATGTTCATGATCATGCGCAGCGTGGTCGTCTTGCCGGCGCCGTTGGGGCCGAGCAGGCCGTACATCGTGCCCGAAGGAACGCGCAGCGACAGGGCGTCCACCGCCGTGAAGTGATCAAATCGTTTGGACACATTTTCCACCATCAAGGTCAATGTTGAGTTCATGCCATCACTCCGAATCAAGGAGGTTATTGAACGCCGATCCAGCCGTCGATCGCCCGTGCCGAAATGTTAATACCACTGCGACAGAGTGTCGAGAAGAGTTTCAATAAAGTCCGCCGGCCTTTGCGGGTTGCCATGCGAAGCAACGAGATGGGAAAGGCCGCCCCCATCGAGGGCGGCCTGAGGAATTGAATTCTTGAAGAGAAGGATCTGTTCTAACGATTCAGCCTCATCTCTGAGCCTCCTGTTCCGGCGCGGGAATTTGCGAGACCGGGATGGCGAGAGCCCAGCCGTAGATATTCGTCACATAGAGAGTGCCGCCCACAATCACCGGTGAGGAAGGACCGAATGCGCCGCCGATATGCTTGTTGCCGAGATGCTTTCCATCGGCAACACGAATCGCCGCGATGTCGCCGGATTTGAACGGAACATAGAGGACGCCATTGGCGAGCGCGGCGCCCGCCCGAATCTGAGCGCCCAGGTGAACCTTCCAAAGTTCACGGCCGGTCTTGAGCTCAAAGGCGTAATAGTCTCCCGTGACCGGGCTTCCTTCAAACACCTGGCCCTCGGCGACCATGGGAGTCGCCGTCTTCATGGCCGGAGGGGTGGGTCCCGACGCGAGTTGCCTTTGCCAAACGATTTTTCCCGTATCCGCATCAAGAGCCAGCAGCACGTTGGCCACGGGCTTTTGTGAATCGCCTGTCTCCACGGTCGCTTCTTGGATGACGAGGCCGTCGGCATACGCAGGCGTGCAGTCTCCCATGCCTGTCGCCACCAAATGAGGGAGCGTCATCTTCCAGGCGACCTTGCCGCTCTTCTTGTCGAGCGCGTAAAAGTAATTTGGGTTGGTGCCTCCTAAGAAAACATATTTCTCGTTCAGCACCGGCGAAGACATGCTGACGAAAGAAACGATGTCCGAAATCCACTTCGGCTTACCGGTGGCTGCGTCGATCTTGTAAACGTGTCCGTCACCGGTTCCGATGTAAAGGAAACCGTTTTCATGGGCGGCGGTGGGCATAGCCTCGCCGGGAAAATGGTAGGTCCAAATCTCTTTCCCGCTTTTGGCGTCGAGCGCGTACAAGGAATTGAGACCGGGTCCGCGAGTCGGGCGCCGGCCGCGGATATAGAGCATGGTATTGGCGTAATTGAAATACGCGTTGCCGGTGGAGACGTACACACGACCGTCGACCACCAACGGATTGCTCATGTTCATGTTCCAGCCATAGTGCGACCAGATCAACTTGCCGGTGATGGCATTCAGCGCGTATGTGTATCCGTTGTCGCTGCCTACGTACGCGATGCCTTCCACCACGGAAGCGCCCACCGGCATCCCGAGCGTATAAGCCGTGGTGATGAAGTTGTTGTCGAGGGGCGGACCATCCAAAGGAATCGCGCCGGCTCCGGCGAAACTCCACGACACTCCCTTCCGCAAAATTGCAGGCGCCGTTTCGGGAAGCGCGAAGACAGCGTTTCTTCCCGGATTCGCCGCATAGGTGGACCAACTCTTAGGAAAATGATGGGCCAGCTTGGAATCCGGAAGGTTCTCCGGGAGTTGTTGGTTTGGAAAATCCGCCGCCGCAAAATCTTGAGACCGATCCTTCTCTTGCGCGGCGACGGAACGAGGCCCGCCTAACCCGATGAGGGTGACGAGAACCCATAGAACGAGAAACAGAAAATCAGAATGAGGCCGGCGAATGATCCGGTCATTGCTTTCAAAACAGTTAGGGAACATAAGATCTCCAATCAAATGAATTGGGCGCATCCGATTCGCCCATATTGAACTGATACCCAGGAGCGCGGCAAAAAGCGAATCAATGCCGCGCATCGGGCGCGAACTTTTTTGGGATTAAGAATCCGAGGAGGAATGACACTCTAAATGCGCAACACCGAAGGCAAGCGCGAGGGGGCGTCGCATCGAAGGAAAGCGCTTATTGTCGAGGAACAGACAAGGGGAACTTGGCTGGGTGGTTCGCCGACGCATTCTAGCGCCGGTATTGCCGTGACGAAGTGATTCGCCTGCAGCCCTTCCGCAATCGTCGCCGTGGTCCCGCGAGAACTCATCCAGCATGGAAGAGCTTGAGAAGGGTTGACCGCCGCTCCCGGTTCATAAAGCGTCTCGGTCGGCGAAGGCTGTGTGGAAACCACGCGGAGTTGAAACTGAGCACACCGAGAACTCTGAATGACAGCGCTCGAAACGAGAAGGGCTAGCAATGCAAATATCAAAACATGTTTTCCGTGCAACTTCTTCATCACAAGAAACCGCCACTCCCAAAAGCTTCCAGGACTCGAGACCGTAACTCGAGGCCCCCCGAAGATTCCGTCACTCCAGACATTGGAGTAACTCGCAGCAATCTTTCTGCGTTGAAATATGCCGCTATTTATCTCTGTTTGGGCTTTTCAGTCAAGGAGAATTTGATGCGGCAAATGAGCCGGCCTCCGCAGTCTGTGATGAAATGAGAGGATCTCAGTATTCTGTCCGCTCCGTGAGGCGGCAAGCTTTCAGTCGGGGGAAGAGCGGATTGAATCGCGCCGTTCGGGACGGGCGGCGCCATGCGCTGTAACCGAAGGTCTTCTTTTCACGTCCCCTACAATGAAAAGAGGCCGAAAGATGGGGCTTCTTTTTCGCGGGCAAACTTGATAATGTACTCGCCACATGGACGCTGAGGAGCGAGAGCTTATCGAGCATTGCCAGCGCGGGGACGAGTCGGCGTTCAACGAGCTGTTTCGTCGGTACCAGCCGAAGGTTTTTGCGATCGTCTATCATTTGATCTGGAACCGCGACGACGTGGAAGAC
>CAZIDA010000095.1:0-9156 GCA_964537865.1 uncultured Acidobacteriota bacterium | reverse complement strand
GCTTCGCCAATCCAAAATCTAGAATCTTTACCCGTCCGTCCGCGGTCACAAACAGGTTTGCCGGTTTCAAATCCCGGTGAATGATTCCCTTGTCGTGCGCCGCCGCCATTCCGTGCGCCGCTTGCGCCGCAATTTCAATCGCCTTGCGCACCGGCAATGCCCCGCCTTCCAACCGCTCCTTCAGCGTCTCGCCTTCCAAAAGTTCCGTCACTAAAAAAGGCGCTTCCTCATGCGTCCCCACGTCGTACACCGCCACAATGTTGGGATGATTCAGCGCCGCTACGGCGCGGGCTTCCTGCTCAAAACGACGCAACCGCTCGGCATCGTTCGCAAACGATGCCGGCAGCACCTTCACCGCCACGTCGCGTCCTAAGCGCGTGTCTCGGGCGCGATACACTTCGCCCATCCCACCCGCGCCAATCGCGTCGACGATTTCGTACGGCCCAAGTTTTGTCCCAGTGTTCAGCAAATGCCTTCTCCTCCGCCTGCGGCGGATTTCGCCTGCCGGCTCAGACGCCGCCAACACGGCTCAACATCCCGCCCGCGCCAATCGCGCCGACGATTTCGTACGGTCACAGTTTTGTTCCCGCGCCCAAGGTCATTTCTTTTTCCCTTTTGTCCTTTTACCAAACGATATTGTCATGCGCTATGGTTTCTTCAAAAGCGCCGGCCAGTTCGCGACCAGCGTCAGCGGAGAGGCCTCCTTGGCTTGCCTCTGATTGGCCACCACGAATTGCTTGCCGTCGGCGCTGACGTCGTAGGACCAACCGGGGCTGAAGATTGCATTGATCTGGAACAAAGGGGTTTCTTTCCCGATGATCAACTGGAAACCCGCTTCCGTGATCTTCGCGGCCATCACCTTGTCGCCCGCGGAAATGTAGAAAATCTCTTTTCCGTCATGCCGCCATTCCGGCCAATCGCCGCCCGCGGCCGACACCTGCCATCTCTCTCCGCCGCCTGGAAAGGGCTGCACATAAACTTCCGGACGGCCCGATTCGGTGGAAAGATACGCCAGCCATTTCCCGTCGGGAGAAAGACTCGGCTGAAAATCCTGGAACTGGCTTTGCACCACCGGAAACGGTTTTCGGTTCCCGAACGTGGGCATCGCCCAGATCTCCATGCGCGATGTCGGCGCGTTGGCCTTGCGCTCGAACACGAGATAGCGTCCGTCGGCCGACCAAACGGGATCGTACTCGTTGGCGTCATCGACCAGCACCGGGGTGGTCTTCCCGGATCCATCCGCGGCCTTCTCATAGAGATGAAAGAACGTCTCGCGACCCGATTGAAACACGACCCGCTTGCCATCGGGCGACCACGCTGGGCTGATATCGTTTTGGGAAAAAGTCAGGCGGCTCTTGATGCCGCGGACCAGGTCAAACACCCACAGATTGTTGCCATCGGTCCCGCCGATGCTCACCGCCAGCTTGCTTCCGTCCGGCGAGATTCGCGGCGTGTAATAGGCGCCGGCTGTTCCCGTTTGCGCCATCTGCTTGCCGCTTCGGTCGAACCACAAGAGTTCGAAATTGCCTCGGACGGAGTTTCCTCCTTCGTACGCCAGCATGCCGTTCTCGGAAACCGCGAACATGCTGCGAAAAATGAGGAAATTCTCCACGACGTTTTCGGCTACCGGCACGGCATCGCCGCTCAGGCGCAGCGTGCGCGCGTCGAACGGCTGGACCATCAATGAGCCTTGGCGGATGAACAGCAAGTATCCGGGCGGCGCGAAAACCGCATTGGATGCGCCTCGGATCAGGCGTTTCGGCTGGCCGCCCTGGAGCGATGCGACGAAGGCGCCGGACTCACCCGGCACGTCGGAGTGGTTGTAAAAAAGGAAGTGATTCCCATCGGGAAGAAACTGAGGCCAGCGGTTGCTGCCGGTGTTCAGCGAGGGTTTCACGACCTCGGTGGGCGTGCCTCCCGATGCCGGCACACGATAAACCGTGGATGCAAGATCCGGCGTGAACAGAATCGTGTCGCTCGGTCCCCAAGCTCCTCCGCGACCGTTGGGGGCATCACACAGGGCGACGGGCGGGCCGCCCGCAGCGTCGATTCGGTTCAGCTTGCCGTGGGCAAAGAATCCCAGGTAGCGACCATCGGGCGACCAGAAAGGATACGTGGCGCCATCGGATCCGGCGAGCGGTTGTGCGGTGGGCGAATCGAGCGACCGCACCCAGAGTTGCTGTTGGCCGTCCGGACTGACCGCGGCAAACGCCAGCTTGCGCCCGTCGGGTGAGAACGCGGGCGGCCCAGCCTCGTTTCCACCCAGCGCGAACGTCTGCCCCGCGGGCGGCCCAATTTGGGAAACAATGGCCGGCATCGCCTTCGGCGTATGCGCCAAGTAGGCGACGGCAAAGAATGCCGCGACGATCGCAAACACGCTCATTCCCACCCAGGGAGAAGCACGCAGCCACCGAATAGCGCCCTGAGGGGCTGCCGCTGGCTGCGGCAGACTTCCGGTATCGCCGAGATGAAGACCGCTCACCGCTTCTTCGAGCACGATGCGCGCGTCGCCAATGTCGCGCAGCCGCTGCTTTGCGTCTTTCTGCAGACAGCGACGAAGAAGATGTCGAATCATGGGCGGTGTGTTCGCGGGAAGTTGCGTCCACTCCGGCTCGGCCCGCACGACCGCCGCCAGAACGTCGGTGATGGTTTCACCGGTGAAAACTTGTCTGCCCGTCAGCATTTCGAAGAGCACGCAGCCGAACGACCAGATGTCCGCGCGGCGATCGACCGTCTTCCCTTTCGCCTGCTCCGGCGACATGTACGCCGCCGTCCCCAGGATGATTCCCGCCTGCGTCGCCAGATGGCTCAGCGTCGGCGAGGTCGAAGGATCACTCGTCGCCGCTTCGCCTTCCATCGCCTTCGCCAATCCGAAATCCAGAATCTTCACGGCGCCATCCGGCGTGATCTTGATGTTCGCCGGTTTCAAATCCCGATGCACGATGCCGCGTTCGTGCGCGTATTCCAGCC
The DNA here is from genome assembly GCA_964537865.1 of uncultured Acidobacteriota bacterium. Classification (GTDB taxonomy): domain Bacteria; phylum Acidobacteriota; class Terriglobia; order JAIQFV01; family JAIQFV01; genus CAZIDA01. The sequence goes on along the minus strand of CAZIDA010000095.1, from coordinate 6,186 downwards.
CCTCGCAAATCTGCTTCGCGATCGGCAGCGCCTCGTCAATTGGAATCGGACCTTTGGCGATGCGGTCCGCCAGCGTCGCGCCTTCAACTAACTCCATGACAAGCGCGCAGGCAGGAAAAGGTGCGCAGGCAGGAGTGCCTGCGCCACCCGATTCTTCAAAGCCGTAAATCGACGCAATGTTCGGATGATTCAGCGACGCCAGCACTTTCGCTTCGCGCTCAAAGCGTCCCATGCGCTCGACGTCAGCGGCAAACTCCTGCGGCAGCACCTTCAGCGCCACCTCGCGACTGAGCTTCGTGTCGCGCGCGCGATACACTTCACCCATGCCGCCCGTGCCTAGCGGCCTCGAAATTTCATATGGACCCAGCTTGAACCCTGGATTCAAGGCCACGTCACATCTCAATGATTCCGAAGAGTGGGCGGATTATAACATCCGCTAAGATGCCGGTATATCGAAATGAGCTGAGGCTGAGAAATTCCCGTGAACGAGAAGGCTTGTCCTTAGAGCCCACGACCTGCTCTTGATTGTCGGAATGAGATTGACACCTGAAGATTACTCCCCAGACCGGATACCGCGAAGAAGACCGCTTCAGAACCCGATCTGAAATCTGTCGCAACGGAGACCGAAAACGGGCAGTGACTCAAATTGAAGGTGGCACGCGCATCTTGCGCGTGGACCACGGACCGGAGGCCCGTGCCACCCTTGAAAATGCGTCACTACCCGAAAATGCTAAGACATTTCACGATGTCTCGTTTTGGTAGCCACGATCCGCTTTCCAGGATCGTGGGCTCTTGTCTGGTAGCCCCAACCGTTTTGCGGGCCGGGGGCATTGCTTCGAATGCAACTAAAAACCGCCGTCTCAAAAAAGACCGGCGCTACCTGAGTCCCGACCGTTCTCGAGGCCGCGAGATTATCGGAGAAACAGGATACCCATCCCGACGGTGAGAACCGTGAGAGGAACGCCAACCTTCAGGTATTCGAGGAAGGAAATCTTGACGGCGTGTCGTGCGCGTTCCACCACGATCAGATTGGCGATGGAGCCCAGCAGCGTCAGGTTGCCCGCCAGCGTGGACGACATCGCCAGCGCCAACCAAGCTTGATTGGGGTAGGCCAGTCTTTCTACGAAGGGCTTGAACAACAAAACGGCCGGAACATTGCTAACTAGATTGGAGAGCACCGTGCTCCACACGCTCAGGATTCCGATGCGATCCAGTTGAAGGCGCCGCACCAGATCGACGATGTGGCCGCTCAACAAGCTTTTCTCCACGCCGGCGATCACCACGAACAATCCCGCAAAGAGCACCAACAGCGGCCAATCGATTTCGCGATAAATCTTCTCCGGCTTCACGCGCCGCGTGATCAGCAGCACCGCCCCGGTGACCAGCGCCACTTTTGAAATCGGCCAGCCCGCGAAGAACAGCACGATCATGGCCGCGGCCGCCACGAGCGACTTCCACAGGAGCACGCGGTTGACGCGCACCCGCGGTTTGACAACGTCCACACGCGGCGCGGACTTGAACTCGCGGCGATACACCAGCGCGATCAGCAGAATGGTCAGCCCCAGCCCCACCGCGGCCACCGGCGCCAGCGCGGCAATGAATCGGAGATAGGCGATGTGCGAAAACGCGCCGATCATCATGTTCTGCGGATTTCCAGTCAGTGTGGCCACGCTGCCGATGTTCGACGCCATCGCCACCGCCAACAGGTACGGCACGGGATTGCGCCGCAGCGGCGTCACGATTTCGAGCACCAGCGGCGTCAGCACCAGGCACATCGTGTCGTTGACGAAAAACGCGGAGAACAGTCCGGACACCAACACGATCGCTGTCAGCAACGTCAACGGATGATGGGCGTGCTCCACCACCCAGGCGCTCACCGCGGCAAACAATCCCGACAGCCGCAGATTCGCCACCACGATCATCATGCCGAACAACAGGATGAGCGTTTCGTAGTTGATGGCTTGAAACGCCTCTTCCACGGTGAGAACGCGGAACGCGATCATCAAGCTGGCGCCGATGATGGCCGCGCCGGTGCGGTCCACACGGAAGCCGGGCAGGCGTCCCACCGCCAACACCACATAGGTTCCTAAAAAAATGAGAGCCGCGGAAAGCATGCGTCGCCGCCGTGCGAGCGTTCGCACGCGACTTTAGGAGGTGTGACACGAGAAGTCAAGAGCATGTGTCTAACAACCGCGTCGCTAGGCCCGACGAACGCTTCTTTCGTCGAGCCATTTCACCGGTGCATCCGTCCCGATTACAATGTAATGCTCCCGGCCTAAAGAACGGCCGGGGCTACCCCGGCATCTCACGAAGTCACAGGCGCTGCGATTTGAATTTTGATCACGAGGTTTGCTTGGGCAGGTACACTTCCTCGTAGAACACTAGCAACCGGAGGAGCAAAGCGAGGACGAGCGGCCCGACCACCAATCCAATGAACCCGAACAGTTGCAGGCCGCCCAACACACCGATCATGACAATGACCGGATGGATATTGGACTTGTCGCTGATGAGCCGCGGCTTCAGCACGTTGTCGATGATGGTGAGAACGAGCGTAGAATAAATCAGCAAGCCCACGCCCAGCCAGGGATGTCCGTTGATGATCAAGTAGATTCCGGCCGGGACCCAAATGATCGGCGTTCCCAGCACCGGAATAAATGAAAGGATGGTCATCAGCACCGCCCAGAAAATCACGTTGTGAAGGCCGAACACGAGAAAGCCGATTCCCATGGCGGCGCCGTGAATCAGCGCGGTGATGATCTGACCGTACAGGACGCCTTCGAGCACCGCCTGGATTTCTTCCAGCATCTTCTCCTTCAATCCCTTCTCCAGCGGAATCAGATGCGCCAATTTCTGCGCGATGGCGCTCGATTGCTGCAGTGCGTAATACATCACGAAGAACATCACGAACAGGCCGATCACCAGCGACGCTACGGAGCCGAGAAAGTTCGGCGCCGCGCTCAACACAAATTCCCGGACATTGTCGAGCAGCTTCAAGAGAACCGTCTGCAAATGGATGTCTTGCCCCGTCTTGGCTTGAAGAAAGGTGGTGATCTTTTCCACCACATGCGTCTCTTTGAAATTGTTGTACGCGCCGGTCACTTGCGTAACGAGATGCGCGGTGAGGTAGAACGTGGGAACCACCACCAACACAATCACGAGAACGATCAGCAGGGTGGCGCACAAGGGCGGGCTGGAAATGTAGCGCGACAGGCGGCGCTTGGCGGGCCGCAGAAAATAAGTCAGGACCGCCGCCAAAACCAGATAGTTGATGAACGGCTTCAGGAGAAAAAACGTGAGGAGCAGCGCTGCGAAGATGGTCAGAGCGAAGAAGTATTTTTCAAGACGGATCATGACGAGCCAGCGAAGTCAGAGCGAGCGATTCTCCAGCGCCGCATATTGTCGCACGACGCGCATCACCTCGCCAAACTCTTCCGGCAACAACGACTGCGGGCCGTCGGAAAACGCTTCTTCCGGGTTGGGATGCACTTCGATCAACAAGCCATCCGCGCCCGCCGCCACCGCGGCCTTGGCCATGGGCTTCACCAGGGAACGCTTGCCGGTGGCGTGCGACGGGTCGATGATCACCGGCAGATGCGTCAGCTCGTTCAGCAGCGGCACCGCCGCCAAATCCAGCGTGTTGCGCGTGTACGTTTCGAACGTGCGGATGCCGCGCTCGCACAGCATGACGTTGGGATTTCCTTGCGAGACGATGTATTCCGCCGAAAGCAAAAACTCTTTGATGGTCGAACTCATGCCGCGCTTCAGAAGGATCGGCTTGTCGATCTTGCCGAGCTTCTTGAGGAGCGCAAAATTTTGCATGTTGCGCGCTCCGACCTGCAGCACATCCGCGTACTCGGCGACCAAGGAGGCGTTTTCGTCCGAAAGCACTTCGGTGACGACTTTCAGTCCGGTCGCCTCGCGCGCCTCAGCCAGTAGCATCAGTCCTTCTTCTTCCAAACCCTGAAAATCGTACGGCGAGGTGCGCGGCTTGAACGCGCCGCCGCGCAGCAGGTGCGCCCCGGCGTCTTTCACGGCGCGCGCCGTGGTCATCAACTGCTCGCGCGATTCCACCGAGCACGGACCGGCCATCACCACGAAATGCGAGTTGCCGACTTCAATGTCCGAGCCGATTCGCACCACCGTTTTCTCCCTCTTCAATTCTCGGCTCACCAGCTTGAACGGTTTCAAGATGGGCATGACGGAGTCCACGCCCGGCGCGGATTCCAACGATTGAATGTGATCCTTCATCCTGCCGTCACCAATAGCGCCAATCACCACACGCTCCTCTCCAAAAATAGGATGGGCTTGATAACCAAACGATTTGATTCTTTCAATGACGTGATCGATTTGCTCCGGCGTCGCGCCGGCTTTCATGCTGATGACCATGGGTTCAGTGAGCTCCTTTCGATGAGAAGCGGTCAGCTTTCAGCCGTCAGCCTTCAGAGATCAGCCACCAGTTGTCAGCTAGAAGCTGATGGCTGTTTGCTGATGGCTGACTGCTGATAGCGGACAGCTTCTCAGCCTTTCCGATAACATCCCAACACGCGCAGAAAATCCGTAATCTCACTCAGATGTCGCAGCGCATTGCGGCATCGCTCCTCGGCGACGTTGCCGAGAAAATCGACGTAGAAGAAATACTCGAACGGACGCCCCTTCCGCGGCCGCGATTCGATTTTCGTAAGATTGATATCGCGCAGCGCAAAGACGCTCAGGCATTTGAACAAGGCGCCGGGAATGTTCTTGGTCGCAAAGACGGTGGAAGTTTTGGCGCGATTCGCTCGCGCTCCAGTGGCGCGCTTCATCGCCGGGGTTTTGGCGGATTTCCGCGCCAGCAGCCAGAAGCGCGTAAAGTTTTCCCGGTGATCCTCCAGGTTTCTCTTCAGAATGGCGCATCGGTATCGCCGCGCCGCCAGCGGCCCGGCAATCGCCGCCGTGTCGCGCCACCGATGCTCGACGATCTGCTTGACGCTCCCCGCCGTATCGTACGCCACTTCGCTTCGAATCCCCGGATGCGCTCGGAAAAAGTTCTGGCATTGCTCCAACGCCACGGGATGCGAGATGACCCGGCGAATGTCCCGCAATTGCACGCCCGGCAACGCGATGAGATGATGCTCGATGCGCACCTGTGTTTCCCCGCGGATGGTGAAGCGGTGCTGCAACAGCAAATCCAGATTCTTGTGGACGGATCCGGCCAGGGTGTTCTCGACCGGCACGACGCACGCCTGGGCGCGACGCTCCAGCACCGCCGCAAACGTCTTCTCAAAACTCTCGCACGGCGCCAACGCCACCCGCCGTCCGAGCAACTGATAGATCGCCTGCTCGCTGAATGCCCCCGGCGCTCCTTGAAACGCGATACGCTCCACGACGATCTCCTTTCCATTGATAAAGAGCAGATACCCAATAAGGAAACCAGGAAGACAGGAGGCCAAAAACCCAACCCCCCTCTTAACTCACGCCGCTCTTCTCCGGTGCTTTCTTCTTTCTCTTCCTGCCCTCCTGGCTTCCTCATTGATTTCTTTTTCGCCCCTAAAATCAAAAAGCCCGCCAACTTTCGGTCGGCGGGCTTGAGATTTCTCTCAATGAGCGCAGGTCAGCCCACCTCCCCGCTATAAAACGGGAAGCCAAAATAAAACCAGAAGGTGGACGTGGTATGAGTCATTGGGTAATGCTGCTCCTCCATCGAAAGATGCATTGTATGCGATGCCGGAAAATTGTCAATGCTTATGATGATCATTCCTTCGCCGCGCGCTCAAACACGGCGGAGGCTGTGACGGCTTTGCCAGCTGGATCGGCGCCGGTATAGGTGACCGTCATCATCCGGCCATCTTTGGAGAGAATCACGGTCTCATGTGAAACCACCTTGCCGGATTTCTTGGCGACGCCTTTGATGGTGTGACGGTCGACGCGATCGTAGATGACGCTGTCGGCAAACGGCGACCCCTCGACCGCATATTCCTTCCCGTCAAATTTTGCTTTAACGCTGACCACGGTCGGCGCGCCTCGCTGGTTCTCGACATCTTCGCGAATCTCGATGCTGCCGCTCCCGGCTTTGATATGCACCGTCTGACTCTTCGGCGCCGGAGACGGCAGGTTCGATTTCGACAGATTCAACTTCCACACGCCGGAGAAAGGATCGTCGGCAGCAATCAGAGCAGTCGCAATGAGGAGCACCGAAATGAATACGAG
>CAZIDA010000094.1:0-9233 GCA_964537865.1 uncultured Acidobacteriota bacterium | reverse complement strand
GCATCATGAAGGCAAGTTCGTTCTGATCATTGGAGAAGAACAGCTCGGCATCTTCGACAAAAGTGATGATGCTTACAAGATGGGCATCGCCCTGAGAGGAAATGTGCCGATGCTGATTAAGCAAATCTCCAAGTCTGAACGTACCGAAATCGTTCCGGCACTGATCCTCGGCCTGACCAATGTCCACCTTTAATCACATCTTCTTCCAGCAGAAGCCAGGTCAACCCCTCCAGCCGTCGCCACAATTGCTTTCCCAGAACGGACCTATTCTTCAGGTAGTAATCGAAGTGCCCAGCGCGCTTGCGCAAAGCATGATCTCCAAAAATCAGACAGTGCCGCCGCCTGTGGCGGGAATTGCCATGATAGACACAGGAGCCAGCATCACATCGGTGGACGTCTCGGTTTTGCAGCGCTTGGGGATCAACCCTGTTGGTGTGGCTTTTGTTGGAACCGCAGGTGGGCCACAACAGCAATCAACTTACCCTGCGAAATTCAGTTTTCCGGGTAGCCCCCTACCCGGATTTGAGCATTCTCAACTTTTGGGGTCGAATCTCACGGGGCAGACGGTGCTTGATCAACAACCGCTGATAGCGCTCATTGGTCGCGACCTTTTGAGTCAGTTCATCTTCATTTACAACGGTACCGTGGGAATGTTTTCACTTTCATTGTGACCACCTCGCAAATGAGTCCCTTTGGCTCCACCGATCCCCAGACCTGTCCTCCCCTTCTTCCCTTCCCCTCTGAATTGTGCTAATAATGACCCGCATGGTGGGGGACTCCGAGACGCGGCACCAAGTGGCCCAGGCGCAACGGGCGCATGTTCGCGAGCGGCTGCTTTACATCGGGCAGTTGCGAGAGCTTTGGCAAGCCGTCTCCGACCAGGATTTCGAACGAAATTACCGCACCAAATATTTCGGCGACTATCACCTCACGCGCCGCGAAGCGCTCCGGCTTCTGGAACGTTGGGAAGAGGAACTCATCGAACATCGGGAAGCCGGTGAGAGGATCGAGCTTCGCATTCTTTGGGAGATTCCGTCGATCCAGCGACTGATGTGGGCCCATTTGAAGGAGTTTTTCGTGCGTCCGGCGCCGACGACGGTGCCGCGCCCCATCACCGCCAAACCGGCCTCCGCCGAAAATTTGATAGTGCGGGAGCACTTCCCCGGCCCCGCGCTGCTCATCGCGTTGGCGGTTCAGATTTCAATTCTCTTCATCTCTTTCAATCCCATCACGCAGCGCGCTTATCAGAAATTGAATCAACTGAATCAGGAACAGACCATCACCTATTACAAGCTGTCGGAATATCTGCCGGAAGTTTTTTCGACGAACCATTCGAAGGAATTGCCGAAGACCGCGCGAATCATTCCCAAAAAGACCCAGACCATTATCTCCGATCCGGCGCATCCGGATAACGATCTGCAAACCATCATCCAGCCGAAGGCGCCGAAGGCCACGGACTTGGCGGAAATCAAGATTCCCAACATCATTTCCGTCAAGCCGCAGGTCATCCGCCCGGCCGAACCTCCGCTTCCTACGTTGGCGCCATCGAAGTCGATGGATCTTCCCAAAGACTTGTTGATTCCGATTCCTCCGGCGATACCACCGAAGGCCGACGTGGGACGCCGCGCACTTTCCGACATCAAGGTGGATGAATCCGAGATCGTGAATATGGAGCCGCGCCTCCTTCTGAAACCGAATCCTCAATTGCCGGAGGTGAAGTCGCTACCCAACGCCACTTTTGGAAACACGTTTTCCAATGTTCCCGTTCCCAAAGGACCGACCTCTGTGCCGACGGTGACGCCGGAGATCGGACGCTTTGCGAAAGTCGACATGCCGGACTTGGTGGCGTTGAGCGTTCATCCCGCCCCACCGGAGAAAACGGTGAAAGCGCCGAACGTTTCCAAAGCCGCTTCCTTCAGCACCGAACCCGGAAATGGAAATGGCGGAGCGCCTCCCAAGTCCGGCGCACTGAAGGTCCCGGGGATTACGGTGCAGGGCGGGGGCCTGACGAATCCAGGCGCCGCGGTGGTGCAGACCGAGAAGCTGCCGGCGCAGATGGCTTCCAACATTCCGCCGAGTGATCGCACTCCACGCATCACACGCAACGGAAAATCACCGGGAAAAGCGGCAGAGTTAAATCTTCCCAGACCGCCGCTCCTCAGCTTGGAGAGGAGTCGCACCTCGCCGTCCGCAGCCGGCGCTTCTGAAACCAAGAGTCCTCTCACCGGTGAAAACGAGAAACACAAGAAGGTTTATACCGCCTACCTCAACCTCGCCAATCTCTCCAGCAGCACCGGCAGTTGGGTGATGCGATTCTCGGAATACGACGATCCCACGCTCACCGCCTCGAAATCGCCTTCGCTCGGCGGCGAGCCCGACGGCGAATTGAGCTCTCCGCGCTTGCTGAAGAGCGAACACCCTCGCTATCCGCCTTCCGCCATGTATGACCGCGTGCAAGGCAACGTCGTCCTAACGGCCATCATTCGTAAGAATGGAACCGTCGACACCATCAAGGTGGAACGCAGCGTCGACAAGCGTCTCGATGAGGCGGCGATGGAAGCGCTGAAACACTGGCTCTTCAGCCCTTCGGAGAGAGACGGAAAGCCCGTCGATGTCTTCGCGGAAATCACCATTCCATTTCATTTGAAGGTCAAGCCGTATTAGATTTCTTTTTCTTCCCTTCACGTGAAAATCTTCACGAAATTTATTGACAACCACATCTGCGTCGAGCAAAATTGCTCTTTGTTTTGGAGGCTTCCCTCCCGGTAGTTTTGTTCGTCTGCCTTTCGATCCCTCGTAATGCGAGCAAATCTGACCGTGTGACAAACCCGATGGTCATTCGCGTTTTTTCCATCAACCTCACTCTGGAACCACCAAGGAGTAGATGAAGCATGCAACAGATAACTCATGATGTCCTGATTCTCGGGACCGGATTGGCCGGTCTGCGCGCGGCCGTGGAAATTTCCATCAAGACTCAAGGCACAGCCGACATCGGAATCATCTCGAAGGTGCAAGTCATGCGTTCCCATTCCGTCTGTGCCGAAGGCGGGACGGCCGCCGTGATGCGCCCGGAAGAAGGCGACAGTCTCGATCTGCACTCTTGGGACACCGTCAAGGGCGCCGATTTTTTGGCGGATCAGGATACCGTCGACCGTTTTGTGAAAACTTCTCCGGATGAAATCCGGCTGTTGGAACATTGGGGCGTGCCGTGGTCGCGCCGCGAAGATGGCCGCATTATGCAGCGGCCCTTCGGCGGACATTCGTTTCCGCGGGCGTGCATGGCCGCCGATAAAACCGGTTTTTTTGAAATGCAGGCGCTCTACGACACGCTGGTCAAGTTCAACAACTTCAAACGCTATGATGAATGCTTTGTCACTTCCTTGTTGCTGGAAGGCGGACGTTTTGCCGGACTGACGCTCTTCGACGCGCCCACCGGCGAATATTACGTGTTGCGTGGAAAGGCGCTCTTGTTTGCGTCTGGGGGACTGGGGAACCTTTACGGGTTCACCACCTATTCGCAAACCGTCACTGGGGACGGACAGGCCATCGCGTTTCGCGCCGGCCTGCCTCTCGAAGATCCGGAGTTCCTGCAGTTCCATCCCACCGGTTTGGTGCCTTCCGGAATTTTGATGACCGAGGGCTGCCGCGGTGAAGGCGGTTATTTGCGCAATAACAAAGGCGAGCGCTTCATGGAGAAATATGCGCCCAAGATGATGGAACTCGCGCCTCGCGATATTGTGTCGCGTTCCGAGATGACGGAAATTCTCGAAGGGCGCGGATTCCCCGGACCGGAAGGCCTCGATTACATTAATCTCGATCTGACCCATCTGGGCGCCGAGCGAATTAATCACCGCCTCCCGTTGATTCGGGAAGTGTGCATGAAGTTCCTCGGTATCGATCCCATCACGCAGCCGATTCCGATACGTCCCGTGGCCCATTACTCCATGGGCGGCATCGAAGCCGACATCAACGGACACACCAAGGTTGAAAACATCTGGGCTGCCGGCGAAGTGGCGTGCCATTCCATGCACGGCGCCAATCGATTGGGATGCAATTCCACGGCGGAGTGCTTGGTGTGGGGCGGCATCACCGGTCGAGAGATTGCCAAGTTCCTCGATCAGAAGCCTTCCCTCGCCGCCGTTCCGGAAGCGAAGGCGCAAGAGGAAGAGAAGCGCATTTTCACCGGACTGCTTCAGCAAAGCGGAACCGAAAATCGGGCGCACATTCGCCGGGAACTCCGCGCTCTAATGGACAAACACGCGGGCGTCTACCGCACCGGCGCCTCCATGAAGGAAGGGCTGGACAAGATCAACGGCCTGAAAGAGCGCTTCAAGAAAATCCACATTCAAGACAAGAGCCGCATCTACAACACCAATTTGATTCAGGCGCTGGAAACTCAAAATATGTTGGATCTGGCCGAGGTGCTGCTCTTTGCGGGACTGGCGCGGGAAGAATCGCGCGGCGCGCACGCGCGGACCGATTTTTCGAAGCGCGACGACGAAAAGTTTTTGACGCACTCCATGGTCTATTTCACCGGTGACAAACCAAGACTCGATTACAAGCCGGTGACGATTTCCAACTGGAAACCGGTGGAGAGAAAGTATTAGGTGCGAGGTGTGAGGCCGAAGGTCCGCCGGCCTTTTGGCGGATGTGAGTTCTTGGTTTCAGGTTTCAGGGTTCAGGTGTCGGGTGTCAGGTACCAGAAAGAGTTGAAGATTGCATCTCGATTCAAATTCTGAACGTCGAGAACACTACTCGGAATTTGCGGAATCGATCATGAGATCCACTCACACCTCACACCTTGCACCTTGGCTCAGACACCTGACACCCGACACCCGGCACCTGACACCTTGCTTTACCAAGTTTAATTCACTCTGAGGAGGAAACACATGGCCTCAATCAAACGTCACGACAACCGGCTGGGCGTGTGGGGATGGCTCGGCGGCGGTCGCTGGGGTGCGGAGCGTTATGCCTACATCCTGCACCGCATCACCGGACTGGCCATTCTTCTGTATTTCTTGATGCACATCGTGGTCACGAGTCTGCGCGCCACCGGCCGATATCTCTGGGTGCAAGGCGCGGTGCTGCACCAACCCATTTTCAAATTTGGGGAATTCTTGGTGTTTGCGGCGTTCGCCTATCACGCCTTCAACGGCATCCGTCTCGTCCTCGTGGAATTGGGATTTGCGGTCGGCAGACCGATTGAACCGGTCTATCCGTACAAGACTTCCTTGAGCGTTCAACGGCCGCTGCTGATCTCGATGATGATCCTGGCGGCCATCTTTCTGTTGACCGGCGGCTACGAATTCTTAGGATTGGGGAGGTAACGAAAGCCATGCGCGAAACGAAATATTGGACGTGGCATATGACGGCGGGAGTGGTCATCCTCTTCCTGCTCGGTCTGCACATGTTGATCATGCACCTCGGCGGCGTCACGCATCTCTTCAGCCCGTTCGCCGGGGAAGCCGTTTCCAAAGAGAACAGCCTCTATCGCGACAGCCGACTGTTTTTCACGGTGACTTACATTCTTCTGCTGGGCGTGGCCTTATACCACGGGCTCTACGGACTCCGCACCATCCTTTTCGAGCTGACGTTGAAGCCCGCCGCCGAAAAAGCCATCACCGCGGTGTTGGTGATTGTGGGATTAGGTTTGTTTGGATTGGGGACGTGGGCCGCGTTTGTGTCACACGCCATGGCTCTGGCGACCGTCGCAGTGAAAGGATAACCATGTCACAAAACAACCCGAGCACGAAGCAAATCAATTTTCATATCACGCGCTACAATCCGGAAACCGATCAAAGGCCTTACATCAAAACCTATTCCATCTCGGTGCGAGCCGGCATGACGGTGCTCGACGGTCTGCACTACATCAAAGAGAATCTCGATCCCACGTTGGCGTGGCGCTTTTCGTGCCGCATGGGAGTGTGCGGCTCCTGCGGCATGCTGATCAACGGACATCCGACGCTGGCCTGCAACACGCAGATCCTCCATGTCGCCGACACCGATCTCACGGTGGGGCCGCTTCCGAATTTCGAAATCATTCGCGACTTGGTTCCCGATCTCATGACGATGTTCCAGAAGCATCGTTCCCTCAAGCCGTACATCGTCGGCGCCGACGAGCGCGAACTCAATACGCCGGAGGGAGAATTTTATCAGTCGCCCAAACAACTCGAAGAGTTTTTGCAGTTCACCTACTGCATCAAGTGCGGATGCTGCATGGGCGCCTGTCCCACGCTCGCCACCGACGTGCAGTACTTTGGACCGATGCCGCTGACGGCGGCTGCGCGCTACAACCGCGATACGCGCGACGATGGGCGTCGCGAACGCAATCAGTTGACGGGCGGCTCTCACGGCGCTTTCAATTGTCATTACGCCGGCGAATGCTCGCGCGTGTGTCCGAAGGGCGTCGATCCGGCGAAGGCCATCCAACACCTGAAGCGTCAACTCGTGCTCGATTACCTCCATCTCGCTCGCAAGAAGAAACCGTGCCAAATGATGCACGGACCTGGCGAAGGAAAGCCGCTTCCCACGGTTCCACCGGCGCCGGCGAAAACAGTGTGAGGAGCAGGCGTGAGGTGCGAGGTGTGAGGTGCGAGTGAAAAGCAAGAACAACCACAGGGAACCTTAATTACCGAATGTCCAGCCGAAGTGGATTAATTTTTCTCTCTCACACCTCGCACCTCACACCTGCTTTAACGCTAAAATCAGTTGACATGCCCCCACGCCCGCGATAGGTTAAACCGCCTGTCGCGTTTCTTGCTTGCATCCTGTCCTTCATGCTGACGTGGTTTAGATATGCGTGGATCGCTTCGCGCGGTTACCGATGGAGACCGTGGAAGTCGCCATATCTCCGCTGGCGTATCGAGACGTTCTCCGGCATCCACGCCGATCAAATCGATTTCAAAACGTTCTGGAAATTCCTGTGGACCTATCGCCGCGAACTCGCCGAGTTGATGCGTTGGACCGGCGAAATGAGGAAGACCGGCCACGAATCTGTCCAAGTTCACCGGCCCTGAATCGAAAACCGATCTCATCACTTCTTCAAAAAGGAAGACTTCGTCATGACTCTGTCGCGTTTCACCTCTTTTCGTAAGAAGATCTGCTTTATCGCGGCACTTCTGTTCGTGATGGCCGCGGGGATTACCGCCATCGTTCTGGCGCAGGAACGCGTGCCTTACACGCCGCTAAAGGTTTCTGAAGAAGCCAAGAAGATTGAGGCCTCGGCCATCATCATCGACACGCACGCCGACACGCCGTCCGACACGGTCGATGGCTTCGACATTGGCACACCCAATTCCAAGTACATGGAAGACATCGGCAAGTTGAAGGCGGCGAATTGGGGCGCGCAGTTCTTTGCCGCCTACGTGGATCATAAGTACGTGGACACGAATCAGTCAGCGCACCGGGCGCTCGAAATGATCGACACCATTCGCTACGACATCGTGGCCAAACATCCGGACACTTTTGAGTTGGCCACTTCCGCCGACGACATCGTGCGCATTCACCGTGAAGGCAAAATCGCCGCGCTCATCGGCGTCGAGGGCGGCCACGCCATCGAAGACAACCTGCGACTGCTGCGCGATTACTACGCGCTCGGTGTCCGGTACATGACCTTGACGCACACCAACACCAACGACTGGGCCGATTCCTCCGGCGACATCGACGATCCCAGCATCAAACACCACAACGGTCTCACCGATTTCGGCAAGCAGGTGGTGCTCGAAATGAACCGTCTGGGGATGATGGTCGACGTCTCACACGTCAGCGACAAAACGTTTTGGGACGCGATCGCCACGTCCAAAGCGCCGGTCATCGCGTCACATTCTTCTTGCCGCGCGCTGACCAGCGCGCCGCGCAACATGACCGACGACATGATCAAAGCGCTGGCGGCGCACGGCGGCGTCATCCAAATCAATTACGCCTGCGAATTTCTCAACCAGAAGAGCGCGGACGAAGGATTAAAAATCTGGGCGGAGCAAGACGCCTTGGCACAAAAATATAAGAACGATCCCGCGAAGTTGAAGGAAGAACGGAAAAAACTGGCCGACGAATACAATACGCGCGTGCCGCGAGCAACGCTCGACGACGTCGTGGCGCACATCGACCACGTTCGCAAACTGGTGGGCATCGATTACATCGGCCTGGGCAGCGATTTCGACGGCATCACCTGCGCGCCCGAAGGCCTCGGCGACGCGTCTAAATTACCCAACTTGACGCAGGCGCTCTTGAACAAAGGCTATTCGGCGGAGGACATCCGAAAAATCTATGGCGGAAACACCCTGCGCTTGATGCGGGCCGTGGAAAACGTGGCGAGGGAAATGAATCAACACGAATAATCTGGTAGCCGGGATGCTCCGTTCTTGGAAGCATCCCGGTTCTGGTAGCCGGGATGCTCCGTTCTTGGAAGCATCCCGGTTCTGGTAGCCGGGATGCTCCGTTCTGTGGAGCATCCCGGATTGCCCCGGAGAGCGACAACTTCAAATTTCATGCACGCCTCTTGGTCCGGGATACGGCAAAAGGCGCCGTATCCCGGCTACCAGTGATACAATTCTTTCAAACCCCCCCCAACTCTTGGAGACAACATGGCCAAATTGCGCCGCTTGCGCGTGACGGATCGAATTTTCTTCGTGACGGCAACGCAGATGGAAGGTTCTTCAAAACTCACGGATGATGAGTACCCTCTATGCATCGACGCTCTGGTTCGAAGTCGTCGGCACTTGGAATTCCTCTTGTGCGGGTACGTCTTGATGCCGGACCACTGGCACGCCCTGCTGTGGCCGAGTTTTCCGCTGACGATCTCCCGCGCGATTCAAGATATCCGCACGCGGATTACAAAATCGCTGAATCAACATCGCGGAACTCGAGGGACATGTGGGCAAGAACAATTCTATGATCGGTTCGTACGGAATCGGACAGAATTCAACCGGCGGCTCCAATATATGCATTTGAATCCGGTGCGGCGAGGTCTGGTGGAGTGCCCGGAAGATTGGCGATGGTCGAGCCACAACAACTTTTCGTTGGACAAATCGGTAGTGGCGGCGTGCCCGATTTCAATCGATTATGTTCATTTGTCGGACGATTATCGGGGATAATTCGGTAGCCGGGATGCTCCGCTCTTGGGAGCATCCCGAATTCCCGCGGGGAGAGACAAACTCCAATTTCATCCGCGCTGCAGGGTCCGGGATACGCAAAGGGCGCGTATCCCGGACCCTGCAGCGCGGATGAAATTGGAG
>CAZIDA010000093.1:0-9241 GCA_964537865.1 uncultured Acidobacteriota bacterium | reverse complement strand
GCTCCGACCAACAGATCCGCTTTCTTGACGCCTTCGGCAATCGTGTGCGCGTTCGACGCCAAGGTCGCCACGCGTCCCCGAAACACGTCATCGATGTATCGAAGCTGATTCAAATTCCTATCCAAGATGGTCACGTTGGCGCCCATCCCCACGGCCATTTTGGCGGCGTTCATGCCGACGATGCCGCCGCCGATGATGACCACTTGCGCGGGCGGCACTCCGGGAACGCCTCCCAACAGCACGCCGCGTCCCCCGTTGATCTTCTCCAGATACTGGGCGCCGACTTGAATGGCCATGCGGCCGGCCACTTCACTCATCGGCGTCAGCAAGGGGAGACTTCCGTCAGCTTCGCGAATCGTTTCGTAAGCCACGGCCGTCACTTTGCGATCCAGCAGCGCCTTGGTCAACTTCGGCATGGGAGCCAGATGAAAGTACGTGAAGATGATCTGTCCTTCGCGCATGAATTTGAATTCGGATTCCAGCGGCTCTTTGACCTTGACGATCATGTCCGCCTTCTTCCATACGTTCGCGACGCCAGGCACAATTCGCGCTCCGGCCGCGCGATACTCCGCATCGCTGATCCCGCTTCCTTCGCCCGCGTGCGTTTCCACCAACACCGTATGCCGGTGATCGGTCAGCGCGCGAACTCCCGCCGGAACCAACCCCACTCGATTTTCGTTGTCTTTGATCTCTTTCGGAAGGCCTACAATCATGGTATGAGTCCTCCACAGTCAAAAAAAGCGCGGTGAGTATAGCATTCGAGAAAATTCAAGTCGAGATGAACTTCCCCAACTTGAAAGAGGATTTTCGCTTCCCACAAAAAAAATGCAGCAGCGTGTAACCGCACCGAAGGTCTGCTCGTCTGTGGGCTGTGCAGGGTTGAAAATCTGGCGAAGTGGGCAACAGGTCGACCTCGGTCGATCGGGATGGTTAATCGCTAATCAGTCCGCCGTTTTCTCGCTTCGCACCTGCCCTCAGATTTTCACCCTGCGCCTCCTGTTGAAGAAGGCCCCGGCCCTCCGGGGCCTTTTTATTGAATCGCAAGACGATAGAAGTTCTCCACCCGTAAATAGAGAAGGAAACTTTACCATTAGTCGGTTTCTTTCGCCCGCCAAGGCGGGCTGAACCTTCCCCTTCCGCCCGGTTCCCCACGCTAACGCGTGGGGCTACGGATCTATCGCCCTAACGGGCGGGATGAAGGCAGACCTGAAATTTCCACGCTCTTGAGTCATCGCCGAGGCGGAAATGACCTACTGCCACGAAAATAGCCGGGGTTCTCTGCGTTATCTCTGCCCGCCGCGGCGGGGCGCGGCGTCGAACGGCCTGAACGGACGCAAACGCACTTTCATGCACTTGAGTGCGTCAGAGGCCCATGAGCTACTGCTCCCTACCCAAATCGAAACGTGTCCCGTTCGAAACGATCTATCGCATCACGATGCGGGCATTTTTACTCGGTGATGACATCCCACTCCCCTCGTGGCGGAGGGGCCACTCACCGCAAAGGCGCCCGCCACGGCGGGCAAAGGCTGCGCGGAGAGAACCTCACAACTCACGCGAAGGCTAGTTATTGTCGATCTGTGCCCGCTGCAGCTTTCCGGAGTAATCGACGTAAATGGACTTCCATTCGCTGAAGACATCCAACGCCGCGGTGCCTGCCTCGCGGTGTCCGTTGCCGGTGTTCTTGGTGCCGCCGAAGGGCAAATGGACCTCGGCGCCGATGGTCGAAGCGTTGACGTAAAAAATACCGGTGTACATGTCCCGCATCGCCGCAAAAGCCTTGTTCACATCCTGTGTGTAGATTGCCGAGGAGAGACCGTATTCGACATGGTTGCCGATCTCAATGGCCTCCTCCAGGCTGCCGCACGGAATGACGGAAACCACCGGACCAAAAATTTCCTCGCATCCGATGCGCATCTTCCCGGCGACGTCTCCAAACACCGTGGGCTCGTGAAACCATCCTTTGGCGTAAGGGCCGCGGGTTAATCGATTTCCTCCGCACAAAAGTTTTGCGCCCTCTTTCTTTCCGACCTTCACGTACTCCATGACCGTCTTCAATTGATTCTCGTTGATGGAGGGTCCCATGTCGACTTGCGGATCCAGCCCATTGCCGACGCGAAGCCGCTTGGCGCGCGCCACGAATTCCCGGACAAAGTTGCGATACACTTTTTTATGAACGATGACGCGAGAGGAGGCGGTGCAACGTTGTCCGGTGGTTCCAAACCCTCCCCAAATGGCGCCGTCGACCGCCAGATCGATGCGCGCGTCGTCCATGACCATGATGACGTTCTTCCCGCCCATCTCGAGATGGCAATGCTTGAATTGCGGAGCGCAGGCTTCACTGACGGCCCGGCCCACCGAAGTGGATCCGGTGAACGAGACCACCTTCACGTCGCGATGCGTCATCAGGGGAGTGCCCACGTCGGATCCGCTTCCCGTCACCAAATTGAGAACGCCTTTGGGAAGCCCGGCTTCATCGAGCGTGCGAACCAGATGGATGGCTGAAAGCGGCGTGTCGGTGGCCGGCTTGATGACCACGGTGTTCCCGCATACCAACGCCGGCATGATCTTCCACGAGGGAATGGCCATCGGAAAATTCCACGGAGTGATGAGCGCGCAAATTCCCAGCGGCATGCGGATGCTCATCTGAAACTTGTTGGGCAGTTCGGAGGGTGTCGTCTGGCCGAACATGCGCCGCCCCTCCCCCGCCATGTAGAAGCTCATGTCGATGGCTTCCTGAACGTCGCCGCGAGTCTCCGCCAAAACTTTGCCCATCTCGCGCGTCATCTCATGCGCGAATTGTTCCTTTCGCTCCACCAAACGCTGCGCTGCCCGAAAAACAATCTCGGCGCGCTTGGGCGCCGGATAAAGGCGCCAGCTTTTGTACGCTTCGTTGGCGGCTTCGATGGCGTCTTGAACGTCGCGCCGATCCGATCGCTGAAAAATGCCAATCAGATCGTCGGTGTCGGCGGGATTGCGGTTTTCGAAGGTCTTTCGGCTGCGGGCCTCAACCCATTCTCCCCCGATAAAATTTTTGTAGACTTGTCCCTGCTTCATGAGTCCTCCTCTGGATTCGACCCTCCGGCATTGGGAGAAACCTGCAACCTAAGATAAATGGCGACGGAAAGTCGAAAAGACAACGCAGTAAGGCGGGCATCAAACATCAATGATGGCCGGGCGTTTATCCCACCAGACTCTAACAAATCGATTCGGGAGCGTCAAGGATGAGGCCCCGCGGCAATGAATTTTCCACATCGCAACCGGAAAAGTGTTCTTTCCATCGGCGAATGTTTTGGCCTTTCATGCGTCGCCAAATTTCCGCCGAATTTCAGCTTGCCTTCAACGGGAACCTCTGCTATGGTGTTTGGGCTTCGTCGGCGCTGGATCGATTCTTCTGATGTTCAGTAACACCGCGACACCTTTGAAATAACACCATTGTCGGCTCATTCAGGTCTTGTTGTGTCATTTTAATACTGGACCAACGGCCTCTCCCCAGTCATTACCTGGCTTGATGGCTCTACAGGTTAAGAAAGCAAGGAGGACCAATGGAGAAGCGCTTTTATACTTTCATAGTGGCGCACCATGCAACTGCCCGCCTACGAAAGATCAAGGTTCCTCATTTCGTCCTTTACGGAATTCTCATTACCAGTTTAATCGGCGTCGTCTCGATCATTGTGATGACCTCGACGTATGTGCGGATGGTCGCCAAAACCTTCGACTACAATTCTCTTCGAAAACAAAAAGAGGCGCTGCAATTGGAGAATCTGAATTTGAAAGTGACGGCCGGCCAAATCGACGAGCGCCTTTCGGTCATTGAAGCGTTGGCCAAGAAGCTGAGCGCCGCGACCGGTCTGGACAAGCAAGCGCTAAAGCCGAATTCGGGCGGCATCGGCGGATTGAGCGAACCGGCCACGCAACTGCCGAACCTGGACGCCCTCAAGCAAAACGCCACGCAGCTCGAACTTCAACTCCGGAGATTGGACCAATACTACATGGCTCAAACGAGCCAGTTGGCGGCCATGCCTTCCATTTGGCCGGTGCATGGGTACATCACCGGTGGTTTTGGGATGCGGCAAGATCCGTTGAATGCCGAGGAAGGCGAGTTTCACATGGGCGTGGACATCTCGACGCCGTACGGAACCAAGGTGGAGGCCACCGCCGATGGGATTGTCATTTTCGCTGAGCCCCGCGCCGGTTACGGCAACGTCATCGTCATCGATCACGGATTCGGCGTTACCACGCGCTATGCCCACCTCTCCGCCTTCAATGTGAAAGAAGGTCAGCATGTCAAGCGAGGCGACGTGATCGGATTTGTGGGATCCACCGGACATTCCACCGGCGCCCATCTCCATTACGAGATTCGCATCCACGACAGCCCGGTCAATCCGATACGCTATATGCACGGATGACGAATTGAATTCTGAAATGATCCGGGTGGAACGGGCGATTAGGTCAAACGCTCTCGAACGGCCAGCAGTTTCTCGGCGTTACCTCGGCCCGCCGCGGCGGAGCGCCTCTGCGTTGATCGGCCCTTCGTCGCTCGAAGAATTCTCATCTGCTCGAGCCCTTGCCGTGGCATCACCAAGCGCGGCTCCCAAAACAACAAAGGCCGGTCACTGACCGGCCTTTGTTTTTCAGAACCGTTTTTCGTGCCGTTCACGCAATCACCAGCAACTCCTCGCCGGCATTGACAGTCTTTCCTTCGCGCGCGTTGACGCTCTTCACGACTCCGCCGCGCGGCGACTTCAGTTCGTTTTGCATCTTCATCGCCTCCACCACGATCAGCCCCTGGCCCGCCTTCACCGATTCACCTTCCTTCACGAGCAATCGCACGATCTTCCCCGGCATCGGAGAACTGATGGCGATTTCGCCGTCCGCTTCGGCATGACGATGACGCGCCGATTTCAGTTTGCGCGGGTCGGCCAATTCCAGTGAGACCCGCTCCTCCCGCAGGGCCACGTGATATTCGCCGTTCTTGGGGGCGTCGACAAATACATCAAACACCTTCCCGTCAAAAAGAATCGAATATCGCCCCGGTGAAACTTCCACCCCGTCTCCGGCAAATGACTTTCCATCGATGCGCAATTCGATGGTCGACTGGTTTCGCTGAACTTCCACGGGAAAGGTTTGATCTTGAAGGTAGGCGTCGAATTTCATGAGCGCGGGATCCTGTGTAGAATTTCAGATCGTCCGGCGGATTTCCATCGGCTCGCTGGCGGCTGTTCCGCAACTGAGGGCGTTCCGTTTGAACCGTTGTTCATCGAATGAATACTCGCCGCCATGAGGGCGACCACTTCAATGGTTCGTGGGACCGGTGTTTTGCCGGACGATGACGCGCGGCGATTCTTCACCTCCGACCCCGCCTCTTGTTCCTTCAGAAGCCGGTCGATGAAACCGGTGTCGTAACGCCCGGCCAAAAAATCCGGATGCTGGAGAATCTGCTGATAAAAAGGAATTCCTGTCTTGATGCCCACGACTTCATATTCCGTCAACGCCCGCCGCAATCGAGCGATCGCTTCCTCCCGGGTGACGCCCCACGTGGAAACCTTGGCCAAGAGCGGATCGTACTCCAGCGGCACGTCCCAGCCTTCATAAGCGCCGCTGTCGATACGCACGCCCGGGCCGGCCGGTCGACCGATCGCCAGCAATTTCCCCGGGGAAGGATAGAAATGATTGTATGGATCTTCGGCGTAAATGCGGCATTCGATGGCGGCCCCGCGCGGCCGAATATCTTCCTGAGCAAAACGCAGAGCTTCGCCCCACGCAATCGAGAACTGCTCCTTCACCAAATCAATTCCAGTGACCCATTCGGTGACAGGATGCTCCACCTGAAGACGGGTGTTCATTTCCAAAAAATAAAAATTCCTTTTGGAGTCGACCAAAAACTCCACGGTTCCTGCGTTGACGTAGTGAGCGGCTTTGGCGACCGCCACCGCCGCCTGTCCCATCTTATTTCGCATGGCCGCGTCGATGAACGTCGACGGCGTCTCCTCAATCACTTTCTGATGGCGGCGCTGAATGGAACACTCGCGCTCTCCCAAATAGACAGCGTGACCGTGAGTGTCGACGAGAATCTGAATTTCGATGTGACGCGGCTGATTGAGATATTTTTCGATGTAGACGGAATCGTCCTTGAACGCGTGGAGCGCTTCGGAGCGCGCATTGCGTAACGCCGATTCCATCTCGCCCTCGCTCTCCACTCGGCGCATCCCTTTGCCGCCGCCGCCCGCCGCCGCTTTGATCATGAGGGGAAAACCGATCCTCTGCGCGATGGCGCGCGCCTCGGCGTCATTTTGAATCGGTTGGACCGTGCCGGGAACAATCGGGACGCCGGCCTTTTCCATCGCCGTTCGCGCGGATGTCTTGGAGCCCATCAAGCGCATCGAAGCCGCCGTCGGACCGATGAAAACAATGCCGCTTCGCTCACAGGCTTCTGCGAAGTCCGCGTTCTCGGAGAGGAATCCGTATCCCGGATGAATCGCTTCCGCCCCGGTCTTCTTGGCCGCGTCCATGATCTTCTCGATGGAAAGATAACTTTCTGAAGCCGGCGGCGGCCCGATCAAGATCGCCTCATCGGCCATGCGCACGTGCAGCGACGCGCGATCTCGCTCCGAGTAGACCGCCACCGATCGAATCCCCATCTCGCGACACGCGCGAATCACGCGCACCGCAATCTCTCCTCGGTTGGCAATGAGAATCTTTTTGAACATGAGTTTTGCTGTGGTAGCCGGGATGGTTCGCTCTTCAGAACCATCCCGGGAACGTTCTCTGCAGGCAACAACATGCCCTGCCGGTCGCCTCAGAACCATTTGCTTCAAAATATTCCGAACAGATTGACCCTGCTGACGACTTGTCTTTCCCCACACACGACGAACCGCCATTCTAGGGAATCCCACAAGAAAAGGGAAGAATGAAAAATGGTAGACCTGAGGAAACGTCCTGGCAGCCCCGCCCGTTCTTCAGGACGGGGTGGGTGTATCATCCGTTCGGTTCAATCTTCTTCAAATTGATAGTCTTCGAAGTCCTCTTCCCAAGTTCCCTCAGGTCCGCCTAAGAGGAAATCAAAGCCGCCGGGGCCGCAGCGATGATGGAGAGTCTCTATGATTTGCTTGCAGCGGGCTGGAGTATCGTTCGGCCCGGAGACGAACAAAGGCTTTCCTTCATGGCCATACTGAAACACGGTCGGGCACTCGGCGGCGTTGATGTCTCCGAATATTGCCTTCGCCTTCCAGTAATCCGAATGAGGCGAAAAACCCAAATCCTCGGCGTACGCCAGAGCGCCTTCGACCAACTTCCGAGCGCAAGCGGGCTGGAGAGGAGTGAGTCCCTCTTCCCCACCCAGGCCACCTAACAGCCTCTCAAACTCGTCGGTGGAAAGAGCGTGAAACAGCGCGGCGTCTTTGACTCCCAGACAATAGATATCCACCAAAAAGGTGGCCGCGGTGATCTGGTTGGCGACTTTCCGACTGACTACAACATACCCCATTCCAAATTCAAAAAGATTACCCGACATGAGCGACTCATGGAGAGGAATCGTCGAGGTGACAAACCTCTCTCCCGCCGCCAGAAAGGGATTGGTCTTACCCGCCAATTTGCTCAATTCGGCGCGATGCTTCTTCCGCCTCGCCGCTTTTCTCTCCAGTCGCTTCTGCCTTTTCCGCGCGTCGATGCTCACCACAGGATCCTTTCCTCCGCTCCACTTCAAGAGGGCTCGGAAGTGATTTCCGCAAACGATATCGGAATGGCGGAAACGGAGCAACCCTTTTTTCCAGAATCATCGTGTCACCAAACCGGTCACGCCATTCCGCCGCTCAAAAACCCACGGCGTGAAGAACCGCCGGGGCTACCAGTGCCATTCAGGGAGCGTTTTGGTAGCCCCGCCCGTTTTCGGGGGCGGGGGTATCTTGTCGCGGATTTCCGACCATTGTGTCAAATGAGATAGGATTAAATGACTGATCCAATCATCGCATCGCGGAATTTTCATTGAATCATCGGCGTGGCGGCGCGCCCGCAAAGACCCTTCCACCGTGGCACCTCCAATTTGGAACGCTTCTCTTGGAGTGCGCCGGCAACGCCGGCGCTTTGGATCGTCGAATCGATCAAGAGGCTCGAATAGTGGATTGGCCGAGGCAAGGAATAGTCATACCCATCCAAAGCGCCGCTTCGGGCGGCACAGTCCATAGAACATCCATGTGCCATGAAATGGCTTTCCTCAACGGTAAACGTCGCGGCGGTGGCCGATATGCACAATCAAAACTTTCATGGCGTCATCATCAATCTCATAAATGACACGGTAATCTCCAACGCGAATTCGCCAGGCAGCACGGCCTGTGAGTTTCAAACAGCCAGGAGGGCGGGGGTTGATGGGCCAAAGATCGGATGGCGTTGCGGACTCGCTCGTAGGTAGCTTGCGGTAAATCTCCCAATTCCTTTTGAGCGCGGCGGAGAATTGAGAGGGAATAAGTCATTTGCGGCTTCTTTCAATCTCCGAAACCGCCTGTTCGAAAGGAACAATCTCGTCATTGGAAGATTTTGCCAGGTCATACGCACGAATCGCCTGGAGTTCTTCGAAAGCCTTCAGATACGTTTGGTAATCCTGAATGTCCAGAAACACCCCGATACGGTTCCCCTGCCCATCCACCACAAATTTTTCATTCAAATTCGCCACCAGCATTCTCCTTACTGAAAGGTCAACCATGTCCCGTGAAAACAACGCTATTTTACAGCCGTTGCCTAATCAATTCCACAATCATTGAAGAGGAGACCCCAAACTGTCGGTGTAATATTCTACGACCCACGCTCTTGGATCGCCTGAGTTTGAGCTGCGCCGGCAACGCTGGCGCTTTGGATCAGCGAATCAATCGAGAACTTCAAAAACGAAATGCTCGTGGCACAGAGTAGGCAACCTCATCCAAAGCGCCGCCACGGCGGACGCAGTCCATATCGACCCCTTCCAAAGCGCCAGTCCATCAGAGCGGGTGATGGTTTGTCGTTATGTTTTACGTTCATCCGTGGAAAACTGGTTTGGTAGGGAGAAATGACGGGGATTGCAAAAAGTTGCAGATTCAAGATAGAGCACGATCTCAATCTACCCCTGAGCTTTCTTGCCTCTGCAGTTGTCGAGCGACAAACTCCGCACGGGCCGACGCATCGAGAGGCAAGTTGCGCGATTCGCGGGTAGTGGGTCATTTTGAGTGTGGCACGCGCATCTTGCGCGTGAATCACGGGCCAGAGGCCCGTGCCA
>CAZIDA010000092.1:0-9351 GCA_964537865.1 uncultured Acidobacteriota bacterium | reverse complement strand
CAATTCCAATCGACGAGATCAATTTCAATTCCTTGAGTGGTCGCCGCGGCGACCATGTGAGGCTGCTCCGAAAACAGGCAGGGATTCCTCTGCGCAACCTCCGCGTCCTCGGCGACTCCGCGGTGAATGGCCGTCCCGGCAAACAAAACATTTTCATGAACTCGATTATGCCCACCCCCCACGACCAACGGCTCCACAAATATCATTTCAGTTCACACATCCATTCATTACGCCGCGGTGTAAGGAACCGCGTGAGTCGGTTTCTTCATCAGAAAGATCAGCGGCAGAACCAGGAGGAACAACACTCCCAGGAGCCAAAAGCAATCGATGAACGCCATCATCGCAGATTGTCGCATCAGCTCTCCATGCAGAAGCGCGTAGGCAGACTGCGGATTGATGTGGGCCGGCACGCCACGGGAGGTCAGAAATTGTTGAATGCGCTGCACCGCCTGCTGCGCGTTCAAATCGTGAGGATTGATGTGCTCGATCAAGCGGGCGTGATGGAACTGGGTGCGGCGCGCCATCATCGTGTTCACCATGGCGATTCCCGCGCTGCCTCCCATGTTCCGGATCAAATTATAAAGTCCGGTGGCCATGCCGATCTTCTCGTTGGGAATGAAAGCCATGGTCGACGTGGTGAGCGGCACGAAAAGGAACACCAAGCCCGCGCCTTGAATGATGTTGGGAAGCGTCAAATGATTGAAATCCGTCTGCAGATTCCATCCTCGCATCATCAACATCAGTGGAAGCGCGCTCAAAAGAACGCCCAGCACCACGAGGTAGCGGGGATCTTTCTTTTCCGTCAAGATCCCGGAGAGCGGAGAAAGAACCAAGCTGGCCATGCCGCGCGGCGCGAGCGTCAAACCGCTCAGCAGGGCCGTGTATCCCATCAGGGTTTGCAGGTAGATCGGCTGCAAGATGATCGATCCGTAGAGCATCATGCTGACGACCGCCATGATGATCATGCCTGCCGAAAAATTCCGGTTCTTGAAGAGGCGCAAGTCGATCACCGGATCGCGCGTGGTCCATTCCCACAGGAGCATCGCGCTCAGCGAGAGAACCGCGATCCAGGTGAAGTTCTTGATGAAGGGAGACGTGAACCAATCTTTGAGTTGGCCGTTGTCGAGGACGATTTCAAGCGACGCCAGTCCCAGCGCGAGAAGCGACAATCCGATGTAATCGATACGGCTCGAAGTTCGCCGAATGTAATGAGGATCGAACACAAACATGCTCGTCAGGAAGTAAGCGAGGGCGCCCACCGGCACGTTGATGTAAAAGATCCAGCGCCAGGAATGATTGTCGGTGAGCCAGCCGCCCAGAACGGGGCCAATGATGGGCGCGATGATGATGACCACGCCGAAGGCCGCCATGGCTCGTCCGCGCTGGCGTCCGGGAAAACTCTCCAGCATGATCGCTTGCGCGATGGGAACCAGGATGCCGCCGCTCATGCCTTGCAACACGCGGAACGAGAGCAGCGCGGTCAATGTGGGCGCCACGCCGCACAACACCGACGCCAGCGTGAAGGTGAACAAGCACACCAGAAATATCCGGCGACGCCCAAAGTAATTCGCGAGCCATCCGGTCATCGGCAACACCACGGCGTTGGCCACCAGATAGGTCGTAATCGCCCAAGTCGCTTCTTCCGGCGTTACGCCGAATGATCCGGCCATGTGAGGAATGGAGACGTTGACCACGGTCGAATCCAATACCTCCATGAACGTGGCGGGCGCGACCGCGAGCACCGCAAACCAAGGATTGATGTCGTTGACACGAGGAGAGGTCATGATGCTTCCTCAGCGGAACAGAACAAAATGAAGGGAGCCGAACAAAAAGCCTCACGAAGCGCGCCGGTGAAATCCCCAGTGAATCCACTCGACGCTTGACGCCGTAATCATAGGACGAATGTCCGGAGAAACGCAATATCCGGAACCGAACTCGACGGAGTTACGTATAAACCAACAAGCGAATTGGTGTAGATACTTGACGCGAGTGACTGCGCCACCAAGAAAGGATTGACCGCTTCCATGGAATCTTTTTTTCAAGACATCCGATATGGTCTTCGGCTCCTATGGAAGGACAAAGGATTCGCCATCACGGCCATCGCGACGCTGGCTCTTTGCATTGCGGCGAACGCGGCCATCTTCAGCGTCGTCAATTCCGTCATCTTCAAGCCACTGCCCTTCCCGGAGTCGAACCGCTTGGTGGTCCTGTACAACAGCTATCCGAACGCCGGCGTGAAACGCGCCTCAAACGGAGCGGCCGATTACGTGGATCGGCGCAAAGCGTTGACCGCGTGCGAAGACGTAGCGCTGTACAACACGCAAGGGCTGACCATCGGCGAGCCCGGCTCGGTCGACCGCGTCGAAGGCCTGGGCGTAACACCCTCCTTTTTTCATATTCTCAGAAGCCAACCCATGCTGGGGCGGACCTTCACGGAAGAGGAAGGCGAGCTCGGCCACGAGCGCCGCGTGATTTTGAGTTATGCCCTGTGGCAGGCGAGGTACGGCGGCAAGCGCAACGCCATCGGCCAAAGTCTGCGTATCTACGGCGATCCCTACATGATTGTCGGCGTCATGCCGAAGAATTTTGTTTTTCTCTATCCCAAGGTTCAGCTCTGGCGGCCGCTGGCTTTCACCGAAGAGCAAAAGCAAGCGCACCACAGCAACAGTTGGGAAATGATCGGGCGCCTCAAGCCGGGGGCGACCGTGGAGCAAGTGCAGGCGCAGGTCGACGCTTTGAATCGCGCCAACCTGGATCTCATTCCAGAATTGAAACAGATGTTGATCAACGTCGGATTTCACACGGTGGTGGCCAACTTCCAAGAGGATTTGGTACACGACGTTCGCAAGACGCTTTTCCTGTTGTGGGGCGGCGTGCTGTTTGTGTTGCTCATTGGCGCGGTGAACATTGCCAATCTGGTGCTGGCACGCTCGACCGCGCGCATCCGCGAGCTGGCCACGCGATTCGCGCTCGGCGCCGGACGCGCTCGCGTCACGCGACAATTGATCACCGAAAGCGTGGTGCTGACTTTTGCGAGCGCTCTCCTGGGCTTGCTGTTGGGCTACTGGGGTTTGCGCGCGCTGGATGTTTTAGGCGCCGATCAACTGCCGCGCAGCAGCGAAATTCGCATGGACGGCCACGTCGTGCTGTTCGTGCTCGGTTTGGCGTTTCTCGTGGGACTGTTCATTGCAGCAATTCCTGTCGTGCACGCCATGAAAGCGAATTTGTCTGATCTGTTGCGCTCGGAAGGACGCACTGGCACCAGCGGACGCGGCGCTCGACTTCTTCGCAAAGTCCTGGTCGTTTCGCAGGTGGCGTTTGCTTTGGTGTTGTTGATGGGGGCGGGCTTGCTTCTAACCAGTTTTAGAAACGTGCAAGCCATCAATCCGGGCTTCGTGCCCGATCACGTACTGACGGGAACGGTGGCGCTGCCCTCGGTCCGATACAAAGGCGGCACGGAGTTGCGCGCTTTCATGAGCCAAGCGCTGGAGCGCATTCGGGCATTGCCCGGCGTGGTGGCTGCCGGCGCCACCAATACGATTCCCATGGGCGACAATTTCAGCGACAGCGTCATCATGGCGGAAGGCTATCAGATGAAGCCCGGAGAATCGCTCATCTCGCCGCAACAAGTGGTCGCGACGGCCGGATATTTTCAAGCCATGCATATTCCCCTGATGGAAGGCCGATTGTTTGACGAACGCGACACGGCCACTTCGCCGCGCGTGTTGATCATCGACGAACAACTCGCGCACAAGTTTTGGCCGCACACGAGTCCCATCGGAAAACGCATGTGGCAGCCGAGAAATGCGAACGATCTGATTCAACCGGGGAAAAGCGCGCTTTGGTACACGGTCATCGGCGTGGTCGGAAATATCAAGACGCGGGGGCTGGTCGATTCGGATGCGCGCCTCGGCGCGTATTATCATCCTTACGATCAGAATCCCGATGACCAGATAACGTTTGCGATTCGCACGGTCGGCGATCCGCATAACGTCGTCTCGGCGGTGAGAAGCGTCATCACCGGATTGGATTCGGAGCTGCCGTTGTACGACGTGGAGCCGATGCCGCAGCGTATCGAACATTCTCTCGTCGAACGAAAATCGCCCATGCTTCTGGCGCTGGTCTTTGCCGGCGTGGCGTTGCTGTTGGCGGGCGTGGGAATTTACGGCGTGCTGGCGTATACCGTGACGCTGCGAACCAAAGAGATCGGAATCCGCATGGCGCTCGGCGGAACCACGGAACGCATTTTCAAACTGATTCTGCGGGAAGGAATTCTCATTCTTGGAGTCGGCTTCGGGCTGGGACTCGCAGGCACGCTGGCGCTGGATCGCTACGTGCAAAGCATTCTCTACGGCGTGAAGCCTTTCAGTCCGCTGGTGCTGGCCTCGGTGACCGGGGTGCTCGCCATCACCGGAATCCTTGCGTGCCTCGTTCCCGCTCAACGCGCCACTCAAATCGATCCCGTCGTGGCGTTGAGACAGGAATGAGTTGGGCGCGTCAGTTCTCTGCCCCGAAAATACGGCGCGGTTGTTTGACACAACCCGCCGCGGCGGGTTGGGCCTTTGGAGGACGATTCGGTACCCAGGGTAGTCCGCCCAAGAGCGGGCGGACAACCCTGGGCTGAGAGCCGCGTCCCCGTTGGGGACGAGGTTGCGATCAGTTCCGATCGACGAAATCAATTTTACCCCCTTGAGTGGTCGCCGCGGCGACCATGAGGGACTGCCCCGAAAATAGCCAAGGGTTTCTCTGCGCAACCTCCGCGTCCTCTGCGCCTCGGCGGTGAATGGCCCTCCCGGCAATCACATCATCTTCATATCCTTGAGTGATCGCCATTGCGACCATGAGCGACTTCTACTTAACTTCCTTCAGCGCGCGCTGCGTCGATTCCAAAAGCGCCTCCGCGCCAACGGGCTTGCCGGTGGCGTGTATCATCCACAAATCCGGCGCCACGCTTCCAAACGTTGCCATGCGTTCAAACTCCGCTCCCAAGTTGCCGGTCGCCTCAATGTGTTCTTCGATCTGATGCGCGATCAAGTGGCCGATGGGATAATCCGGCAGATAAAGCTGCGAGTCGATCATGTGCGAATAAATTCCCAGCAGCGTGACATTCCTTTTGTGAAACACCGGCGCGTAATAGCGATTCCAAATTTCTTTCGAGAGGTCCACCGTAGCGTGCTGCAGCTCCAGCGGCGTGACCTTCGGATGATCGTACATCCAATGCCACACCGCCATGTCGACCAGCGCCACACCGGCGATTTCGTACGTCTGCCAAAAATCGCTGAGCGTTTTTAAGGCGCGGCTCTTGGCGTCGGGCTTCGCGAGTCCGAGCAATTCCAAATCGTGTCCTTGAAACACGAACGCCAGCGCCTCCGTGAAAGCGGTGTTGGGAACGCCGTTCAGAAGGTAATGATCGACCTGATTCATGCTGAAGGTCTGCTCGACGTTGTGACCCATCTCGTGAATGGCGATGTTGTAACCTTTGTAATTCATCCCGGTCGGTTCCACGCGCGTGCGCAGATGCGCCTTCTCGGATCGCATCTCCGCGCCCATGGCGTGGCCGGATCCGCGCGCCGGATCGACGATGATGTTGTCGGCGAGATACTGCGCGCGCTCTTTCGAAAATCCGAGATTGACCAGCAGGTTGGGAATGTCCTGCTTGAATGCCTCGGCGGTGGGATATTTTTTCGCCACCATCGCATCGAGTTCGGCTTCGCTGTAAGGAATGCGAGGACGGAATCCGCTGTACCAAATGTCGAACGATTCCAGCGGCCGGCCCAGGCGCTTTTCGATCAAGCGGGCCGTCTGTTCCGCTTGCGGAGAAGTCAGCACCAGCTCCAACATTTGCTTCACACGCGCTTCCGGAATTTCCCGGTTTTCGTCGAAGCGCCGCGCCATCAGCGTCGGCGCCGTCGGCGAATACGGATCGACGCGCTCCGCCGCTTGAAACATCAGCAGCAATTTCGCGTAGCGCGTGTTCGGCTCCGGCGCATTCGAGAGCGAAGCGCCGGTTGCGGCCCGACTGGCTGAATCCGGTCCATCGTGAACCAGCGCCGAACTGACCGTGTTCTCGACCGGATTCCAATCCACATCGGGATTATTGATGACGACCGCCGGAATGGTTTGATTGACGATGCGTTCCATCACCTGTTGAATCATGAGTTGTTTGGCTAATCCATTTTGCGCGTCGCCGTAATCGGCTTTGATTTCGTCGCGCAGATTCCAATGCGACAACAAGCGCATCCTGGGCGGGAACAATCGCGCGCCGTGCGAATCCACCAAGTGATACATCCAGATGTTGTACTCGGAGACGTAGCGACCGGCGTCGGCTTCCGCGACGGCGTTCGCCAAATTCACTTCCGCCGGAATGCGCTTGGAGAATCGTTGAGCCAGGCGTACCTCGGCCCATTGTCGCCGCGACCACTTCGGGCCGTCCGTCAGGCGCTCTTCGAGCGTGGTCAACGGAAAATTCAGCAGCACCGCGAAGGCCAACTTGTTCTTGAAGAAATCATCGAGGACATGCGCGCCGGGATCGTATCCGGCGAAGGTCTCATCGAACGAATAAATCGGGCCACGATCGAGATCCATGGGCGTGCGAAAGACGCGGTTGATTTCGTGCAGATGTCCGCCCAGTTGTTCCAGATTCTCTTCAAAGCGTTGGAACATGGCGTCGAGCGTCGCCGAATCGCCGGCAAAGTTCGTCCTCACAAAATCCTCGAAATCCATGCGATCGCCGTCCTCCGCGCGCCAGAACCCGGCCACCTGGCGCAGGCCGCGCTGAAGCCGCGTCCGCTGGGCCTCGCCATATCGCGCCACGAGCTCCACCTCCAACTGCAGTGTCGCCTCATCCATCCATGCCGGCGTTGCGGACCGGTCGGACGTCTGGACCTCCTGCGATGTCGAGACATTTTCTTGCATTGCCTTACCCTCTCCCCACAAACGACTGACTGGAAACAGCACGATCATCAACACGAGTATGATGGCGCGACGGACGTTCATGATTCAGCCTCCTCTTGGAATCCCCGTGGTCCCGCTTTGCCGCCGATTCTAACACCGGCTTGAGATATTTGAAATTCACCGCCGCCCTGGTAGGTCCGGCGGACGGCGGGTTTACCAACGAGATGCTTGACTATCCCTCCGTGCGTTCTACAATCCTACCTGATCACTCGAAAGGAGTTTCAGTCGTGAAACGATGGACGTGGATTGTCGCGGTTCTGTTCTTGCTGCCCCTGTGCCTCGCAGGCGAGGCGCCTCGCGTTCCTTCAGGCGCAAAAATTTTTGTCGCCCCCATGCGCGGGGGCCTGAATCAATTCCTGGTGACACAGATTGCCAAACAGAAGTTGCCGGTGGCGGTTGTCGTCGATCAACGTGAAGCCGATTACGTGCTGACGGCTTCTCCGACGGCACGAGAGGATCGATGGTACAACGCCGTCCTCGGCGGCAAAGATCAAACGGAGTGGAACGTTCAGCTCGTGCGCCTCAAGGACCACACGGTCGCCTGGGCCGGATCGGCGGGAGATCGCGCCATGTGGTTTGCGGATTTCGGAGACCACCAACAAAAGGCCGCCGGCCGAATCGTACACCAGATGAAAAGAGATCTCTTTTCGAAATAGGTTTGGTCAGGACGAAAGTTGAGCCACGCGAATTGGAATTCTTTGAAATCGGAACGACCGCTCACCGCAAAAGCGCCCGCCGCGGCGCGCCGAGTTGTGGTAGCCACGATGCCCCGGGAGTATGGGGGATCGTGGGCTTTTGCGGCCAATCGAGGAAGAGCCCACGATCCTGAAGAACGGATCGTGGCTACCAAAACATAGCGCCACTTTCGGCGCCGACAACAAAAACGCAATCAGCATTTCGCGCTGATTCATCGAACACATGAAACGTATCCTTTTTCTTGTGATCTTCTTTTCCCTGGGCCTGCAAGGCGCCGAGGTTCGAGCCGCCGGGCCGACGGGCGCGGAGCAACAGATTTTTGATTTGCTGAACCAGGGGCGCGAGAGGTCCGGACTTCCGCGCCTGGCATGGGACGATCAAGCCGCTGAGGCGGCGCGCGCGCATGCCGCTCGCATGGCGAACACCGGACGCGTGGGGCATCAACTGGCGGGCGAGCCGGACGCTTCTACTCGCATCGCTCAGACCGGCGCGCGCTTCACCAGCTCCGGCGAAAACGTGGCTTTGGCTCGCAGCCCCGCCGGTGCGCATCGCGCCTTCATGCGATCTCGAGCGCATCGCTCCAACATTCTCAATCCCGATTACAACGCCGTCGGCATTGGCGCAATCGAACGCCGCGGACGCTGGTATGTCGTCGAAGATTTTATCCACGCCGTCCCGGTTTATTCTGAAATTCAATTCATCGACGCTTTGGTAGCTGCTTTCAATCGCGCTCGCGCGGCAAGAGGAATCAAAACGATCGAGGCGCGCGTCGATCCGCTTCTCCACAACGCCGCCTGCTCTCCCGACGGAAGCGGCGCCAAATCGCTCGCGACGTTGCTGCGCGGGGCCGAAACGGTGCTGTTCACCCTCTCCGATCCGAACGATCCGGCCGCTCGCTTGGCCCGAGAGATTTCGGATGCTGCGCTGCAACGGATGAGTATCGGCGTCTGCTTTCGTCCCGATCGCAGACACGGTCCAGCCAACTTTTGGGTGGCGACGGCATTCAGCCGGTGACCACCCGGCGTCTCATCAAGTTGCCGCCGACTTCGCGCGAAGCGTATACTTCGATGGAGTTTCTTCAGGAGGCCTAATGATATCCTCATCTCCTTTCATCAACGCCGTCGATTTTCTGAAGCACGCGCTCGTTTCGCTGCCGCATGAAACGGAACTGCGCGATTACGAATCGTTTTGGATCTCGCAAGGCGACGCCATCTCCGAAGCGGTGGATCGCGCGGGAACGCCGTGGCTTCGGATGTACGATCAATGGGGACGCCGCGCCGATGAGATTTTGTTTGCTCCGGAGTATTGGCGCTTGTTGAAGACCGGTTATCGCGCCGGCGCCGTATGGCGCTGCTTTGACGAAGACTCCCCCATCGCTTCTTATCTCGTCGGCTACGTCACGGCATTTCATGATCCGGGACTGTACTGCCCGTACACCGTGTCGCTCTCGACCGCCATCCCTCTTTTGAAATACGGTTCGCCGGAGCTTCAGGAGAGATTTCTTCAACCGTTTTTGCGCCGCGACGATTCCTTGTGGCAAGGCGCCACTTGGATGACCGAAGCCAAAGGAGGATCGGATCTCGGCGCGAACGTCGAAACGGTAGCTCGGCCAAAGGGCGATCGCTGGCTGTTGAACGGAGAAAAATATTTCGCGAGCAACGCCGGCGCCGATGTCGCGGTGGCGGCGGCGCGACCCGAGTC
>CAZIDA010000091.1:3790-9429 GCA_964537865.1 uncultured Acidobacteriota bacterium | reverse complement strand
CACGACGGCGCCGTCGTGGGCGCTCGTTTTCTCGACACCCAATGTGGACGACGGCAAACGGTGTGCGCCAAAGCGGTATTCTTGGGAACCGGTGGACTGGGACAGATTTATACGGAGACCACCAACTCCGATCTCTCCACGGGCGACGGCTTGGCGCTGGCGTTTCGCGCCGGGGCCGAGCTGAGCGATATGGAATTCGTCGAATTCCATCCGACCGTGCTGCATTTGAAAAACGCTCCTCGCATCTTGCTCCCGGAATCGCTGCGGGCCGAAGGCGCGTATCTGCGGAACGCCGATCTGGAGCGCTTCATGCGCCACTATCACTCGCAGGAAGAACTCGCTCCGCGCGACGTCGTGAGTCGAGCCATTCTGAAAGAAATGTCGAAGACGCAATCCGGTTTTGTGTATTTGGATTGCACGCACCTCGATTCCGAGATTCTGAAGAAGCGCTTCCCCTCGCTGTTCCAAATGTTCCTGGACTTCAACATCGATATTTCCGAGAACATGATTCCCGTTCATCCGGCGGCGCACTATTGCATTGGAGGCATCAAGATCGACGTCGATGGAAAGACGTCCCTGCCGCGATTATTTGCGGCCGGTGAAGTATCCTGCTCCGGGGTCCACGGTTCAAATCGGCTGCCGACGAATTCTCTTTTGGAGAGTTTGGTGTTCGGGGCGCGGGCGGGCGCTGCGATGGCGGCCACGGCATCGACCCGGAGCAGCATCCCCATTCGCGCCAACGGCGGCGGGGAGAAATGTGGCGCCGGCGCCAAAGCGCGCCTTCATATCGATGAGTTCATTGCGCGCCTCAAGAAACTGATGTGGCAAAACGCCGGCATCATCCGTTCCGGCAACAATCTCCGCCATACGATTCAGAACCTTCGACAACTTGAAGGCGAGTCCGGCGCCTCCGAAACTCTCAAGCACGATTCCAAGCTCCGCAATCTTCTCTCGGTGGCTCACCTCGTCGCGGCCTCGGCCCTGGCGCGCGAAGAGAGCCGGGGCGCTCATTACCGGGAAGACTTCCCGTTGCGCAAAGACCCGCGCTTTTTGAAGCACTCCATCATCTCCAAAGACAGCCGGGTGGATTTTGCCGACTGACTCCCCATCTCAATGAAACTTCACTCTCGCTCACTGGCAGACGGATTGGATCGGCTCGGCGTGGTGGCGCCCGTGTCCGTCAACGCCTCTCCGCTTTCCGCTGTTTGGACTTTTCCCGGCGTTCTCGCCGCCTCCATGATGATTGCGTGGGCCGCCGAGGCTGCGCAGTTTTTGATTTCGCAAGGATTGGCGTTGGCCATTCTGGCGTGGCTGCAAACGTTGCCGGAATTCGCCGTGGAATTTGTGATCGCGTGGGAGAAGCAAGTCGACTTGATGACGGCCAACCTCACCGGATCGTTGCGGCTATTGGTGGGTTTGGGATGGCCGCTGGTCTACGTCACCGCGGCCTTCTTCCATCGCCGCAAAACACACCAACCGCTTCGAGAGATCGCCTTGGATGATGAGCACGCCGTGGAGGTCGTCGCCCTCGCCGTTCCGGTGGCCTATTTCTTCGTCATTCTCTGGAAAGGTACGCTGACCGTCTATGACAGCGTCATCCTTATCCTCATTTACATCGCCTACCTCTACGTGCTGCGACGAATTCCTCCCAAGAATGAAGAAGCGATCGAAGAGCTGGAATACGTGCCGCGAAAGATCATGACTTCATCGCGCCCCGTCCGCAACACCGCCATCGTCGGCTTGTTTCTCGGCGGCGGTTTGATTCTCTATTTTGTCGCGGAGCCGTTCCTGCACAGCATGTTGGTCTTGGCGGTTTCCGCCGGGGTGTCACAATTTGTCTTCATCCAATGGGTGTCGCCTTTTCTTTCGGAATTCCCCGAGAAAGTTTCCGCCTTGTATTGGGCGCGCACGGTCAAGAACGCCCCGCTGGCATTGATGAATTTGGCTTCCTCCAACATCAATCAGTGGACGATTCTGGCGGCGATGCTCCCCATCGTGTACTCCGTTCGAATGGGCGCCGTGACACCTATTCCGTTTGACCCACACCAAAAACTCGAAATCCTGTTGACCATTGCGCAATCGCTTCTGGGCTTGCTGCTCCTCATCAACATGCGGTTCAGTTGCTTTGAAGCCATTCTGCTGTTCACCCTTTGGTTCGTTCAATTCATTTTCTCGGCCGTCACTCCCAGCGAAAGATTCCTCTCCGTCCATCTGATCGTCGCCGTTCTCTATTTGGCATGGTCGGCGGTGGAATTGACGCGAATGATTTTCGGCTCCCGCGAATTTACCGCCTTCAAAATTTTTGGCCGTTTGGTCAAGACGCATTTTGGCAAATCGGCGATCAGCAGGCGATCATAGCCTCCTCAGTATTCTAAAATCTTCAATAAGGATAGGAGCGACGGCCGTATTCGTCGTAGTAAGGGAGGTCGCGTCCGTTCCTTGGAGGAGGGCCAGGGCGCTCGTAATAGCGATCGCGCATCGGCGGAAATCCGTTGAGTTCGCTCGCGTCGAAGATGAGATTACGATCGAGCGTCATATCCACTTCAGTTCCGCGGTAGAGATTGATCTCGTGACCGCGCTGCGTCAACACCGCGATCAAGCCGGCCAACGCGCCGGCGCCGGCGCCGATGGCCGTTCCCACGCCGCCGTGTCCCGAAGCCGCGCCCGCAATGGCGCCGATGGAAGTGCCGGCCACTGTGGTTCCCGCGATCGTGGCCACGTCGCGTCCCTTGCTGCCTTCCGCCTCGATTTTTCCTTCACGTGAAACACCGGGAACTCGCGCGTCCGCCCGCGTTACCGTGGCGTTGAAATCGCGCGTCGTTCCGTTGGGAAGCGTGAGGCTGTCGAAGCGGATGTACATTTCCGCACGGCCCTTGATGCGCCCGGAGCGATTCACTTCCGTGATGGCGCCTCGAACATAACTGCCCACGGGAATCACCACGCGATTCGCCACCGTGATCGGAAACATCGTTTCAAGATAGACCGGATCTCCGGGGCGCGCGGTCCGGCTGCTCACAAAATTGATCATCGAAAGTGGAATTCGAGTTCCCGCCGGAACCATGACTTCCCGCCGAGCCACTGGAGTCGACTCATTCGCGGGCGGGGCCGACGTGGCGCCGCTGGGTGTCGCGCTTTCCGGCGCCTTCTGGGATTCCTGGGGATCTTGCGGAACGCCTTGCGCGAAGACCGACGACGTCAGCGCGACCGCCAGGGCCGCCGGCAACACGATTCGCATCCATTTCTTCACTTCCATAAATCCTCCCACATTGAAAATTGAAGCCTCACTCCGACCCTTCAACTCGGCTCCAAACGCGGCAATTCTGCCGGTCATCCTTAAATGAGATTAAATCGCTTTGCCTTTGGACCCCGACAAGACTCATGTCTTTGAAGGCTTCACTTGGAAATCTCTTTCCTTCACCGGCGCTCCCTTGCCCTGGGGGAAGCAAAACGGCTGCCCCCATAGATTCATTTCATAATCTTTTGGTTGTTTGTAATTTCCTTCGCTGACCGTGGATTCCAAATTGACGGAGCCTCGTTGGTCAGGTAAGATTACTGCGATTTGTCTGGGTTGAAAATATTATTTTCGGAAATGAATGATGGGCTTTGCCAAACCATTGGGGATTGCCGGCGCTGTTTTTGTTCTTGCGGCGCCGGTGCTGTTCTTGACTTCATGCGAAAGCTCGACCGCTCGACAAAAGCCCCTGGTCGACCCTCCGATTGTCGTTAACCCAAGTCCCGAACTTCCGAAGTTGCCGCCCCCCAAAGATTATCCGGTTCAAACGCTCATGACCCCGCCGACATTCGATGCGGCCAAAGTCGTCATCGACCAGGCGGAAAATTATTATCAGCAAGGCGACGACGATTACAAGCAAGGCCACCTCGACCAGGCCAAGCGATGGTTCGACCGGGCCGTCGACACGCTTCTCCGTTCTCCCGTGCCCTTGCAGTCCGATGAACGCTTGCAGCGAGAATTCGATTCCCTGATCAATCGGATCAACTCTTACGAGATGGTCGCTTTGAAAGAGGGCGACGGATTCACCACGCAAAAATATGAACCGGCGCCTTCGGATGAAACGCTCTCGGTGGAAACTTTTCCGCCCAAGATCGATGAGAAGCTGCGGGCTACGGCCGAGCAGGAAGTCACGGAGGTTCCGCACGATCTCCCCATCGTGATCAACGACCGGGTGCTCAACTTCATCGACTATTTCACTCATGGCCGAGGCCGTTCGGCGATGGAGAACGGTCTGCGTCGCAGCGGACTTTACCGGCCGATGATCACACGCATTTTCAAAAAATATGGGGTGCCCACCGATTTAATCGCTCTGGCGCAAGTGGAAAGCGGTTTTCAACCGCTGGCGCTTTCCAACAAAAAGGCCAAGGGCATTTGGCAGTTTGTGCCCTTTCGCGGCGCTCAATACGGATTGAAACAGAATTGGTGGGTGGACGAGCGACAGGATCCCGAAGAGGCGACTCAAGCCGCCGCCCAACATCTGAGGGATTTGTACGGCGAGTTCGACAACTGGCTGCTCGCCATGGCCGCGTACAACTGTGGACCGGGCGCCGTGGAGAAGGCCATCCAACGAACCGGCTACGCTGATTTCTGGCAATTGGTCGATCGCAACGTGCTTCCGCTGCAGACGGTCAATTATGTGCCGGCGATCTTGGCGGTCGATATCATTCGAAAAGATCCCACGAAGTACGGATTCGACGTCGATCCTTTGCCGGCCCTTCAAACGGAGCGCGTGAGGGTTTCAACGCCCACGGATTTGAGATTGATCGCCGAGACCATCGACACGCCTCTCGAAACTCTTCAATCGCTCAATCCGCAACTGCTCCGAATGACGACGCCTCCGAATGAACCGGACTTTCAATTAAACCTTCCTGAGGGAACCAAAGAAAAATATCTGACGGAAATCGCCTCCATCCCAGCCGACAAGCGCGTGCTATGGCGACAGCACCGCGTGACCGAGGGAGAGACGCTCGGCGTCATTGCCCGCAAATACCGCACCACCGTCCGCGCCATCGAGATGGCCAACAATCTCACCCCGGGCCGAGTGCTGGAAGAAGGAACCAAGATTATTATTCCGGCCTCTCCGGCCACGAGACGAACGGTGATTGTGAAGCACCGGGTGGTGCGCGGCGAAAGCCTTGCGTCGATTGCCGCCAAGTACGATGTGAGCGTCGCCGAAATCCGGAAATGGAATCGCTTGAGCGTCCGGCGAAACATTGTTCGGGGACAACGCTTGACCATCCGCGTCACCGAGGAGCGTCCGGCCTATTCTGAAATGGCTTCGATGCGTGGCCGAAGCCGAGCAGCCCGCCTTGAGGCCGAACGAGGAAGCACCACCAAGACACGATCCGTGATTCACAGCGTTCGCCGAGGCGAGACGCTGTATTCCATCGCCGCCAACTACAACACCACCGTCGAAGCCATCCGACAACTCAACCGCATCTCCAACGTCCACCAGATTCACCCGGGTGAAAAGATCCGCATTCAGGTCGGACAGTAGGCAGACGATTCCCTTGACTCGCCTCTCCCCGCAGTTCAGAATCAGCCCGAATCAAGCGCTTGGAATCCTCATCGCAAGAACGCTGAGTCGGTCTTCTCAAAATCCCAAACCTGAATATTTGTTTCCCAG
>CAZIDA010000091.1:0-3690 GCA_964537865.1 uncultured Acidobacteriota bacterium | reverse complement strand
ACGGTCTGGCCGCTCGCATTCCCGTGGTCATCGTCATGTTCTTTGCTCTGCGCGGACATTGGGAAACGCATTACGATTTCACCGGAATGCCTTCGCAATTTCAAATGACGCTCCTGCCCGGATTTTTCTGGCTGGCATTCTTCCCTCAACTCGTCTTTTGGGTGGGATTCACTGTGCTGGTCGGAAACCATTTCGGATCGCTCGCCTTCGCGATCTTCGGACGAAAAGCTCCAGCGCAGGAAGCTTCGTGAGATTGGTTCGGCTGTCGTCGATTCCGTGAGTAAGTGAAGATCGGAGGACTGGTGCTGCGATTCGATCTCGAAAGAGCCGGTGATGCACCATGTCTCATCCGTGGTCCCCTCCAATTACTGGTCCTTCAACACCTCTGCCGGTGAAGTGCGGGTCGCGGCAGCGGCCGGAATCAGAGAAATAATAGCCGCGACCGAGATGCAAGCCAGCGAAAGAAGGATTGCGCGCCCTGTGGACCAGGAAACTCGTCCCAGATAGTCGCTGGACGACAGTCGCGCCAACACCGGCCAGAGAGGCAGAGAGAGTAAGGCAGCCGACATCGCGCACTGGGCCGCGCGCGCCAGGATGATTTTGCGGATCGTCCAAGGCAATGCCCCAAAACAGATCCGCACCGCTAATTCACGCCGTCTCGTGTTTACGTAATACGCCAGCGCGCCATAAAGGCCGATGTAGGCGATGAGGGCCATTGCTAATGCCCCCGCCAGCGCAAAGTATGCGCGCTCCTTCTCCCGCCACAGCGCTGCGCGTGCTCGCTCACCCACGCTATAAGTGTCCTTCACGGCCAATCCCGGCATCAGCGCAGCCACTTTATGGCCGGCGACATCCTGCAAGGACTGGAGAGACTCCGATCCGTTCACGAGAAGACAAGAATCTACAAACCCCGTACCCCGGAGAGACTCAAAGAGTGTCGGTTGGGGCGACTCCGTGAATCCGGAAAAGCGGGTATCTTCGACGACACCCACAACCGTTTTGCCGAGGGAGAAAGAGCGCATTCCAGCGAATGTGGGATAGATAATCCTAATGGAGCGACCGATGGGATTGGCGTTTGGCCAAAGTTCTTTTGCCAGGGACGCGTTGATGATAACCTCTCTCAGGTCCCCGGTCAGGTTTTGCCAGGAGAAATCCTTGCCTCGAACAATTCTCGTTCCCATGGCGCCGAAATAGCCTGGACTCACTGCTGCGTCATTGACGGTTCGTGGCGCTTCGGAAGCGCTCTCCATTCGCTGGACCGTGATCGTGCCTAGTGGCTCGCTAAAAGGGGCGCTGCCGGCAAAGGCGGCGCTGCGAACGCCAGGCAGGGCGGTCACTTGTTCAAGCAAGCTCTTTATGGACGAAACTGGCGGAAAGGTATCGCCACCACTGGCAGAAAAAGAGACCCATTCGGCGGCCGGCTCGATGCTAACGACACTGAGATGGCTGGGGTCGTATCCGAGATGTTCCCTCTCGAGGGATGTGACAGCGGAGATGATCATACCAGCCAAAACCCACGTCCCGACACAGAAAGTAATCTGGAGCGTGACAACGCTTTGAAGAGCAAGTCCGGTCCGGCGTGAGGGAGTGCTCGTGGTTCCAAGGCGGGGCGCGCCGTCGCTTCGAAGGAGGCCAAGCGCCGGAACCAACGCGATGACCAGAGTCACGGCACAAGCCAGAGGCACTTGAATTCCATACGCAAGAATTGCTGCATGCCAGGAGCCCCCCACGAGTTGCTCGTAGAAGGCCGACACGCGGGAGATCAACGTCAACCCGCCCACCCAAAAGAAGAAGCCGGCAAGCAGACCGGCGCCCACCACAACTGCTGGTCCAACCAAAAGCTCAGCCAGTAGCCTGCCGCTTCCGGCGCCGAGTGCTTTCTTCAAGCGAACCTCCTCCGCGTAGCGGGGCGTTCTCGCCAGCAGCAGCATGCAGTAATTCAAGCCACTGACAATGGTGAAGACCAACGCCAGCAGGAAACCCAGCCGCAGCCACTTCCGCAACTTTTCATCTCTCACGGGATCCGTGGTCAATCCTCGGGAGACGTGCAGCGCACTTTCCCCCACCGTGCGCAGAGGAAGCGAACGCGAAAGCTCAGATACAAGACCCGCGGAGGAAATCTGATCGGAAGCCGCGATGCCGTAAAAGTCGGAAACGGTTTTCCAAGCATTGGGGTTTGCCGACCCCGCCACCCGATCCTGCAGAGGTACCACCACTGGGACAAGGCATTCGGCTGGAAGCCACGCGTCGACGGAATCTCCGAAGAGGCCTTGGAAGCCGGGCCGGGCCACACCAACAATGTCGTAATGGACTCGATTGATCACAAGCACCCGGTTCAAGGCCGTTTCGGGAGACGTGAAAAGAGTTGCGGCGAGCAACGAACTCACAATAATGACGTGCCCTCCCGCTTGACTTTCCTCCGCCCGGTTGAAGTCTCTTCCGGCTGACAGGCCCGCGGCGACGGAGAAAAAGCCGCTCGAAACAGCAGCCACCCGGAGCGGTCTGCTTTTGCTGTTGACTTCCAGCGTTGCGTTGCCCAGCCGGCTGTAGGCGGCAAGCTTGGTATTTTGCGGCGAGGAGCCGCGAAGTTCAACGAATTGCTGCCATGCAATCGGCACCGATCCCCCGCCCTCGGTCTCCTCCGCGATGGTGGCATAACCAAGAGCCCGCATGCCGGGATAAGTCAGAGATGAGAATGCCAGCAACAGCGCCAGCGCCAACGCCGAGGCGCCGATGCCCAACGCAAGAATAATGATAGCGGACAGACTTAAGATCGGGCTGCTTCGCAAAAAGCGACGAGCTTCTCGGAAGATCATACGCAGCACTCCATTTCTGATGTGCTACCGCTCAGCGGACTGCCATCCGCGTCCCGGCAGGGGCCTTCATGCGACGCACACCAGAATTGCATAAGCGTGCGATTAAACACCAGGCCGAGATAAGTGAATGGTGAGGAGATTGATTCCGCGGTCGAGCAGCCGGCGTTCGGCCGAATCCAGAGCGTTCTCTTGAATCCTGCAGGCGTGGCAGTCTTGCAGAAAGATGGACAGAACACTAACTCTGTGTTGTCCGAGGATTTCCTCTTTTCTTTTCTGGAAGGCGGGGAAAGTTTCAACGATTTCCGCAAGGCGGGGGCCGTTTGGATTGGGTGGAAAACGTTGAATGCCGCCGGCGAGATCTTCAAGAACCCTGGCGTTCCCAACTGAATCGTGGCTCGAATAAATAAGAAATCCCGACTCATCGTAGATTTCAAGTTGTGGAAAGAAAAACTTCGCGCCTTCGTCGGCGCCTCCGTTCAAATTTATTCTAACATAAGACGATAGCGGAAAACTCACGGAGACGAGGCTTCCTTTTGGTCCGTGGGGTCTGGACCTGCAACTTGAGAGAAAAAGAAGGAGGGCTGCTGTGACCGCGACTACAACCACTCCCTTTGGATGAGCTATCACAGCTTTTCCCTCACGGGTGAAAGCGAACTTCGACAACGCCAATTTTTACTTGGTGCAGGTGTTTGCCTAACTGTCGAATGGCCTCATTTTGCTCTTTGCAGTGGGCCGTCTGGGTGCAAGTAATAGCCAAGACCGTGTACCGCTTCGTGGCCAGCAGCGCCGCTTGGTATGGCTTGAGTTCAACCAACATTTCTACCATCTCTCGAAGGAAGGGCCCGACTTCAACTGTCTTTTCCTGGGTTACCTG
>CAZIDA010000090.1:0-9487 GCA_964537865.1 uncultured Acidobacteriota bacterium | reverse complement strand
CAAATTGAGCAGATTCTACAATACTATTAATAATTAAGTTTACAAAGTACTAGTGAAAAGCAGGCGGTCGTGTCAAACACTATACCACTTCCCGCCCGGGAACATTGCTCCCAAACCAAGAGAGAGAAACCAGATTGAAAAGGCGACCGAGCAGGGAAAAAATACCGCCTCCGCGCACTAGTCGGCATTATTCAAAAAATGGAATTCAGCATATCGCGCGTTTACAATGAGTTCCGTTTTGATGCTTGGATGATCGATGATCAACGTCCAATTGTCATGAACAAAAAGTCAAAAAATGTCTGCAATCTATTGTTTCTTAAGCATCATAGTACAAATCAATACGCCATAAAATGAAACCAAGTCGGTACGCCCGACCGGAGAAATTTATTTCTGTGGAAATTCGGATTTTTCTGTTGACAAGGTTTGTGGGGTTCACTACTATGGCTTTGGTTTTGGTATTGACGGTTGCGCATCCGTCATTCCCTCCTTAACTAACAAAAATGCTCATCCCAACGGGTGAGCATTTTTTTTGATGGTTGCACTTTCCCCAATCTCAGATATAATGCGCACCGCGCCAGCGTAGCTCAGTTGGTAGAGCAACGGTTTCGTAAACCGTAGGTCGTCGGTTCAAGTCCGACCGCTGGCTCCAGCAATTCTTCCCCCTCCAAAGAAATTCGTGACCAATCCTCCGGGTGTCTTCTCCAGACCCCGACACGCCTCTTGCCTGCATACATCCTGACTCCTAATCCGTCCGCGCCAGTCTCCTCAATCGTCCGATCCTTCGGAATCCAGCATTCACTATTTCCCGACCAAACGACAAGTCGCTTCGTCATAAATGAGACAATCGGCGTCGAGGAGGAAACATGCGAATTCGTTCAAATGCAGTTTGGTGTTCAGTCGTTGCGGTGTTCATACTTCTCAGTTCTCAGTGCATGGCCCAAGGGCCTGCCAT
Organism: uncultured Acidobacteriota bacterium; assembly: GCA_964537865.1. Classification (GTDB taxonomy): domain Bacteria; phylum Acidobacteriota; class Terriglobia; order JAIQFV01; family JAIQFV01; genus CAZIDA01. The sequence continues at coordinate 8,535 of CAZIDA010000090.1, read as the reverse complement.
GATCGTGGGCAATTGGAACCAGGGCGCCTGGCTCGGAGTCTCGATCAGCGACCTAACGCAAGCCAAGGCCGCGGAACTTAAGCTCCCCGATGAAAACGGAGTGTTAATCGATCACGTTGACAAGGCTTCTCCTGCCGAAAAGGCGGGGCTGGAAGCCAACGATGTCATTACCCAGTTCAACGGCATCAAAGTCCTCACCACTCGTCAACTGACTCGCATGATTTCAGAGCTTCTGCCGGACCGAGTGGTGCAGCTTGGGATTTGGCGAGAAGGCGCATCCAAATCCATCTCGGTGAAACTGGGACAACCGCCAAAGCCCGAATCTTCACTTCAAATTTGGAGGAATGGGGAAGCTCCATACACCTTCAATCCACACAACCTGGATATGGAGCCGCTCCGAAAGAACTTGCAGGGGCTGTCTGAAAATTTCTCCCGCCTGTACGGTCCGATGGGTCTTGAGATGTTCAAGCTCAACGGCCCGCGTTTGGGAGTGACGATCGATTCCCTGACGCCTCAGTTGGGAGACTACTTTGGCGTCAAGGAAGGACATGGCGCATTGATCACCTCGGTCGAGAAAGAGAGTCCGGCGGAGAAAGCGGGGCTGAAGGCTGGCGATGTCATCGTCAACATCGACTCCAAGGAAGTCGATTCGCCCGGCGATGTCATCCGAATGATTCGGGAAAAACAGGATGGGCGCCTTGAGATTAAAGTGCTCCGTGACCGGCAACCCAAATCGTTTTCGGTTCAGATCGAGAAGCCGGCGCTTACCTCACCCACTTTTGCGCACCGTGTTAGACAGAGAAGGGTGCTGCGGTCTTCCGCTTCGGTTATCTGAGTTCTGCTCCGAATCGGACCGTTTGGAAGCGATCGCAGTCAGCACGCTTCTTCCTAGGCTCTTCTCACACAATGAAAAAGGGCGGCCTCTCAAGACCGCCCTTTGGCAGGTTTGATAACGAGCTTTAGAATCGGAAGACGAGTCCCGTCGAAATGCGCGCATTGTTTTGGGTCGTGCTGTTGAAATGAGTCACGACGTCATCGACTTGAATCACTCGAACCGCGACAGGCTTGATCAGTTCGACATCAAGACCACCTCCTAGCGCTGTTCCAAAAGAAGTATTCGCAAAGATTCCACCGGAGCTGTCGTGAACGGCGCCAAACAGGGCATGCACGTACGGAGTGAACTTGCCCATGCCAGGAATCGCGAAGCGTGGGCCGAAGAGGAACGAGTGCGAATTGTAAGTTCCATAATGGCCGCTAAGATCCGCTTCCAGCCCCAACCAAGGGATCACATTTCCGGTAACCGAAGCTTCCCATCCGTTCAAGTTGGTTCCACCGGAGGCGCGCTCGTAGGAGTAGCCCCCGAAGATTTCCGCCTTGGAAAAAGTCTGCGCCATCATCACAAGGGGCGCTGTCAACAGCACAACAAAAGCCAGAGTCAACCATGTTTTTCGCATTATCCTTCTCCTTCTCAAAAGTTGTTCAACGATCAGCCACAAGACAAGGATCTTCGACGGGACACCATAAAGCCCTCATGCGGATGATCAATTCAGCAAAGTTTAACCGCCATCATTTGAACGGCTGGTCTCTTTGATTTCGTTCGCTGGCAGTGGGTTGCCCCGGCGAAACAACCTCTCCCGCACAAAGATCACGTGTGATGAGGCCCAAAGTGGTGTGGGCAGCGTTCCCCGACTTCGCAGCGTGAACACAATTTTGAAGGGGTCTTTCTCTTCTTGCGATAAGGATTCCACCTGTTCGATCAAACGGCTGGGACCTTGTCTCATTTCGAGGAGAGCCAGCTCGGTGAAGATTTGGTCCAACGTCTCATCGGTCCGACCTTCGAGCAAAGCGCCGTTCTCCAAAAGAAAATTCAAATCCGCGCCTTCATCGTAGAAATGCTGCGCCAAACGAGCGCACAACGAAATGGCGGATTCAAAACATTTATCATCTTCCGGGTTGAATGTTTCGGTCATGCGGTCGAAGATAAGAACGAGACGCCGCTCGTCTTCGCGCGCGAACTCCTTCACCTTGAGGCTCTCCGTCCGCGCGGAAGCCTTCCAATGAATCATTCGGGCCGAGTCTTCAAAGGCGTAGTCCCGCAACGCATACAAATCCATTCCCCGGCCTCTAATGTAACTTTCAAATTCCCCGCTAATCATGGGAAGGATCTCAAAGAAACTTTCCATTTCTCCGAGTGCGGGAAAAACGATCAACTGATGCGATTGAGGAACTTCAAGCGATTTGATGATGAATCCGAATGGAAATCGCGTCGACAGCCGGACGCTCGCTTGCTCGTAACTGCCTCGTCGCGTGAATTTCAGCTCCACGGTTCTCTTTTGTGACGACGAGGGCCGCACTAACGGAAAGTACAGACTCTGAAACTGAATCGTCCGCGTCGAATGAAGACTCGGCTCGACGGATACCGAAAAGGAAGGCAGCCAGCGCTTCCGGTTCGTCAGGGTGACGGTGGCGAGCGCCGGCTGTTGCGCGAAAGCGCGTTCGGGAAAATCAAAGTCCAGTTGAAGTCCGGTCAGCGTGAGGCGTGAGGCAACTCCGGAGACGATGATCGACGCCAACATGGCCGACAGAACGATGTACAGAAGATTGTTGCCGGTGTTCACGGCCGCGAGTCCCAAAAGAATGGTGACCGCGAAATAGATCATCCCCTCCCTCGTCACCTTGTATGAAATTCGCAGGCGAAAGCCTTCGGCTCGAACTCGTCGCGCCAAATACGGAACCACGGTCACAGCGATGATGGCCGCCAATCCCAACGCCAGAAGCGCCAGAATCCCGGCGGTGATGGCCTGACTGTTGGACGAGGCAACCTGAGAAGCGACCGCCAACGCCATAGCGAGAGTCAGAACGAGGAGGGCGGCAAAGAAATATCCCCAAGCGCGGAGATTCACTTTGACGGGAGTCATGAGGGCGCTTCACCTACAGCGGAACTTCGACGGAGTCCAAGAGATCGTTCAGAATCAATTCTGCTTGCGCGATTTTCTTAAGTGTCGACGCGTATTTCGAGTTCACCACAAGGCGATGCGCAAAGACGGGAATCACCAGTCGCTTGAAATCATCGGGGACGGCGTAGTGGCGACCTTCGATCAGCGCCAAAGCCTGGGCGGCGCGAGAGAGTTGCAGAGCGCCTCGAGGACTGACCCCCAACGAAAGATGTTCGTGCTTTCGGGTGCGATCGACGATGCGAAGCACGTAATCGATAAGCGACGGCTCAATCTCCACCTTCCGAGCCTCTTCCTGCAACGTGACCACATCCTCTTTGGCCATGACCGGCGACAAGTCGTCCAAAGGATGATTTCGTGATTGGCTCAAAAGAATTTCTTTTTCGCTGGCCGCGTCCGGATAACCGATGGTGAGCCGCATCATGAAGCGGTCGAGTTGAGACTCCGGCAAGGGGTAAGTTCCATGATGCTCGATGGGGTTCTGGGTCGCCACCACCATGAACGGCTTGGGAAGAGCGTAGGTGTGATTGTCGGCGGTGACTTGCCCTTCATTCATGGCTTCCAGCAGAGAGCTTTGAGTCTTCGGTGTGGTCCGATTGATTTCGTCGGCCAGCACCACATTCGCAAAAAGAGGACCGGGCTTGAATTCGAAGCGCTGCGTCGCCTGGCTGTAAATGGAAACTCCGATGATATCCGACGGCAGCAAATCGCTCGTGAACTGAATCCGCTGGAAAGAACAATTTAAAGACCGCGCCAACGCGTGCGCGAGCGTCGTCTTCCCCACGCCTGGAACATCTTCCAAGAGCAGATGCCCGCCCGCCAACAGCGCCACCACCGAGAACTGAATGGCTTCATCCTTGCCCCGGACGACCTGGGCGACGGATTGATGCAACGCGCGGATATTTTCATCCTTCTGATCATTCACCACAGGCTGATGTGTCACGTCTTCACTCCGACTCGACGCGAAGTTTATCACACGAGCGCCGGAAATTGTTTTCTTCGTTGACGCTCTCATCAAAGTTTGCTAGCTTATCGGCGCCTTGGGGCGCTTAGCTCAGTTGGTAGAGCGTTCCCTTCACACGGGAGAGGTCATAGGTTCGAGTCCTATAGCGCCCACCATTTCCGGAAAAATTCCCAAACCGCGAAATTCCGATCACCGGACAATGACTCCATCTTCAAATCTCATGACGCCTCACATCGAGTGTCGACGGTCGTCCTTGGAAACGCCACTCAGAGCCGATCTTGACTCCGAGTTCTGGCGTTTGGCCCAATGGCAGCGGATTGCCACTCGATGGGACGGCGCCCCGGTGGAGCCTTCCTGGCAAACTGACTTTGCTTGCCGATGGACGGCGCGCTATCTCTATTTCGCATTTCGAACTCATTACGTTAATCCGACCGTTTCGTCACAGCCTGTCTTAGACCGGCGAACCCACGAGCTATGGAATCAGGAAGACGTCGTTGAAATTTTTCTTGCGCCGGAGCTCGACTTTCCAAATCGCTACAAAGAATTTGAACTTAGTCCCAGCGGCCAATGGATCGACATCGATCTCGACTGGGAACGCGGTTACAAGGATTTCGAATGGAACTCCGCGATGGAGTCGATGAGTCGGCTGGATTCGGCGCGCCAGTCCTGGGCGGCTGAATTCCGAGTCCCGATTGAATCGTTCTCGCCCGCAAAGCTGGCGGCAGGATCAGAAGTGGCCATCAATGCCTTTCGAGTCGAGTTGAAATCGAACCTTTATCTTGCGTGGAGCCCCACCTTCACTGACACGCCAAACTTTCATGTCCCTTCGCGATTCGGTCGAATGACTTTCACGGTTTGACGCTGCGCCTTTTCAGAATTCTTTCGCTCTTCCGGGTCCCCGCCTACGGGAAGTCAAATCTCGCATGAACGTGTTGACAATCCGGAGGTTTTTGCCAATGATAGCAACTTCCGCGAGATCACAAGTTTCAGACCGACGGATGATGAGTGAATTCGATTTGAAGCGTTTTTGGAAGCACCGAGACGGGAGGTAAGTTTATGCCTGACGAAGAGAAGTCCGAAGGATTCAAAGTGACCGACAAGCGAATGTTCACGGCCGAGGGGGAGGTTCGAAAAGAAGATGAAGAGCGGCAGGTGGAGCCGCCGATCGAGATGCCGCCGCCTAAGATTGAAGCGGAACCCGCCGACAAAGAAATCCCTCATGAACATTTCCAAATGACTTTTGAGACGCTCGTCATGTCGCTGAGTTCCACCGCCATGGTGCAATTGGGAGTGATCCCGGATCCGACCACCCATCAACCGGCCCAACATCTGCCAGGCGCCAAGCAAACCATCGACATTCTGGAGATCTTGCAGCAGAAGACCAAAGGCAATCTCGACGCTTCCGAGTCCAAGCTTCTCGAGAACATTCTTTACGAATTGCGCATGATCTATCTCGAAATCAGCCAGTCCATCAAAGTGCCGAAATGAAAATCACTTTTCTAGGAACGGGAACGTCGGCGGGAATTCCGGTGATCGGATGCGCCTGCGCCGTTTGCCGGTCCGACGATCCTCGCAATCAGCGGACGCGAGCTTCGGTGCTCGTCTCCATCAATCCGCGGAATTTTTTGATCGACACATCCACGGACTTTCGGGCGCAGGCGTTGCGTGAGAAGATCGATCACATCGACGCCATTCTCTACACGCACTCGCACGCCGATCACATCTTGGGATTGGACGACATTCGTCCGTACAACTTCTGGCAGAAGGCCTCCATTCCCGCCTACGGGCGTGCCGACACGCTCTCTCACATCCGGCGCGCGTTTCCTTACATCTTTGAATCGAGTTCGGCCCTGAGTCTTGTCCCCCAAGTTGAAGATCGCGCCGTCAACGGGCCGTTCGAGATCGCGGGAATTTCGATTATCCCAGTGCCGGTGATGCACGGGCCGAATGAGATCGTCGGCTATCGCATCGGCTCCTTCGCTTACGTCACCGATTTCAAAACCATTCCGGACGCCTCTATTCCCATGCTGGAAAATCTGGAAATTCTCGTTCTGGATGCGTTACGTCGAAAGCCGCACGCCACTCACTCCACGCTCGACAACTCCGTCCACATGGTGGAACGACTCAACCCCAAGCGAGCCTTCTTCACGCACATGTGTCACGATCTTGAGCACGAGGCCACGGAAGCGGAACTGCCTTCGCATATCCGCCTCGCCTACGACGGCCTCCAGGTGGAGCTAAACTGATGCAGCTACTCAGAGGTTTGGACGGCTGTCCATCGAATCTTCCGTCGCCGCACGTGACGATAGGAAATTACGACGGCGTCCACCTGGGACATCAGCACATTCTGAAAAAACTGGTTCGCGAGGCGCGCGCCTCAAACGGCGCCTCCATCGTGATCACTTTTGATCCGCATCCGTTGCGAGTCCTGTTGCCCGACTCCGCGCAGCCGCTGATCATGACTCCAGCTCAAAAACTGAGAGCCATTGCCGATTTTGGAGTCGACTATATCTTGGTGATCGCTTTCGACGCGCAGCTCGCGCGCTGGAGTCCGCGACAATTCGTTCAACAGATCCTCGTCAAGTCGCTCGCCATCAAGAGACTTTTGGTGGGTTCCAACTTTGTGTTCGGCTACCAACAGCGAGGGAATCTTGAAACCCTGAAGCTCTTGGGAAAGGAGTTTGGATTCTCGGTCGAGGGGATTCCTCAATTCACATGGAGAAACACACGCGTCAGCAGCACGCTGATCCGCGGATTCATCCGGGAAGGCAAGCTCGCCGACGCCAACCGGCTGCTCGGCAAGTTTTTTTCTTTGGAAGGAAAGATTGTGGCGGGCACCGGTCGCGGCCGCAGTCACACGGTCCCGACGTTGAACTTGAACCCCGAGAACGAACTCATTCCCAAGAACGGAGTTTACGTCACCCAGACGCGCCTCGGGGATCAACGATTCGCCTCAGTCACCAATATCGGTCACCGGCCCACATTCCATGAGTCACATCTGACTATCGAAACTCACCTCATCGAGACCGAACTCAAGAAGACGCCGTTGGCGATAACGCTGGCGTTCCTTCACCGGCTTCGCGATGAAAAGAAGTTCGCCAGCGCCTCAGAGTTGAAAGCACAAATCGGAAAGGATGTGAGGGCGGCCCAGAAATATTTCGCCCGCTTGCGCAGATTTACTTCGTGGAAGGCGTGAGGAATGAAAGTGTCTTCACATTTTCTCCCCCGCGCGTGGCGTTTCCGCGGCGGATCGCGGCTCTCCGAGTCTGCTTCCAAACCGACCGTACGGCGCGCTGATGAGAAAGAGAAAGAGAATGAAAACTTCTGAGTCGCTGAAATTGTATTCAAACATCCCCGCGACCACCAGTGCGATCGTTGCAAATAATCCGGAAAGAAACAACACCCGCACCTCGGCGCTCAGACGCTGGTCGTTGCTGCCTCGCCAAAATCGCCACCCCAATTCCAGTATCAGCCACACAAACGCGACCAGCGCGAATACGCCTCGCTCCGCCGCCAATTGAATGAAGTTGTCGTGAAGATGTCCGGTATAAAACTGAGGATGCGTCTCTCCTTGGGCGGCCAAGATGGCTTCAAACTCGGGACGAATTCGCTGCGGGCCGACACCAAACCAGGGATGTGCTCGAAACATCCGCCAGCCGGCTTCCGCCATCTTGACCCGAGCCACGTTGGATGAAAAGGATCGATCAAAAAAGGAATCGAGCCGTTCATGAACGGAGCGGTGGAAGAAGACGGCCAACAGAATCGCCACGATCGGGAAAACCCAAAACATCTTTGAACGATATTTCAAAACCGCCACGATCAGCACTGCCAAGGCCGCCAGCCAAGCGCTGCGGGTGAAACTTAAAATGACGGAACCGAACACCAGGACCGTCGCCAGGATCCACGCCCAGCGGCGCCGCAGCGGAAAGAGAACCAAAAACGCGACCAGCGCGGCCAGCACCAGGAGTTGTTCGCCGCTGAAGGTCATCCAATGGCCCATGAAGCCTTCCACGCGAAAAATGAGCGTGGGATTGTCCGCGGGATTCTTTGTTCGATGAAACCGCAGCCACTTCTCCACGAACTGCCACGCCGACACAACTCCCACCACGCTGCCCAATCCAAAGAGCGCAATCAAAGTTCTTTGGGTCCACTCGGAATCAAAAAACCGAACCACCAGGAAGCACAGGAAGAAGAGCAGAAGTTTCTTGATGGATGGCCATCCGGCTGCCGGATCTTTCGAAAAAATTACTGAGAGAATTGTCGCCAGAACAAAAATCTGCACAGGCAGGAAAAACGGCGGCCACTCCACCGCCAGTCGCTTCTTCTGGATGGTCTCCTGAAATCCAATGGGCAACCAACACAAGAACGCCAACGCCAAAAAAATTTCCGACGCGGCCAGCGACACCAGGATCGCCACAACGCTCAGGAAGATGAGGATTTGAACAGCTTGCACAAGCCGAGACATCGCAGTTGACATGAACCTCGCGGAGTCTAGCACATAACCCCTCAGCTTAAATCTGAAAAGACTTGTTCCATGCTTTCTCTGACCGAGCGCGCCGTGCGGAGCAACAGATCAAACACTCGATTTGAATCCGCAACGCTCTTCTGACCCGGTGG
>CAZIDA010000089.1:0-9491 GCA_964537865.1 uncultured Acidobacteriota bacterium | reverse complement strand
TTTAATTGTTCCGGAGTGAGATTCTGAATTCCTTCCCGCTCCACGTCTTTGGGCCGGAGGTTGGCGCCCATCAGCACGTTGGCGAGACAGCACAATTTCGAAGTGGCGTCCCATCCTTCCACATCGACGGCGGGATTTGCTTCCACAATTCCCAAGCCCTTCGCCTCCTCCAAAGCCACATCAAAATTCTTTCCGCTCTCCATGGCGTTGATCAAAAAATTGGTGGTGGCGTTGAGGATTCCCTCAAATCCCCGGATCTCGGTCGCCGGCAATGTCATCTGCGCCAGATTGAAGATAGGCGTGCCGTCCATCACGACGCCCTCATGCCGCAACTGCACGCGGTTCTTCGCCGCCAGTGATTTGAGTTTGCGATACCCGTGAACGATCGGCCCTTTGTTGGCGGTCACGACGTCCATTTTCTTCTTAAGAGCCACTTCGATGTACTTCATCGCCGGCTGTCCCGTCCAAGGATTTTGCGGCGAGATTTCAAACATCACATCGGCCCGGCACTGCTGAATCAAATCTTCAACATCCCCAAGCGGTTTTCCCCGGTGAAGCCCATTTAGCGATCCACGCTTCTCCAAATGGGAAAACACCTGACGAAGACTCAGCCCGCGCGGGTCAATCGCCATGCCGTGCGCGCCCGTGGCGATGGCGACTACACGATAATCGATCCCGAACTCCTTCTTCAGCCGGGCTTTCTTTCGCTCCAGCAAACGCGCAAAATTTTTTCCCACGTTTCCAAATCCGATCAATGCCAGCCTGTACGTCTTCATGAGAAACCTTTCCCAATGAATGATATAAACATGGGGTCGTTCATGCCCCGGTGAATCAGGGCGCCCAAGGGCGTGAATAATGATGTGGTGGCCGGGACGCTCTGTCTTTTGGAGCATCCCGGACGACCCATCGATCCGGATCGCAACGATGTCCGGGATTCGCCAGAATTAGGCGAATCCCGGCTAACCAAACACCCAAGGTCTCCATTTCCGGGGCACGACACCTGAAATCCGTGTCTGGGCCTGTGGAATTGTATAAGAGATTCCGGAAGACGCAAGAAGAGAAGTGCGGAACGCGAGGTAGCCGGCATGCTCTCCGCCTGCGGCGGACAGGCCGAGAGCATCTCGGACGCCCCATCGATCGGCATCGCTGGAAAGTCCGGGATTCGCCAAAAGGCAAGCGAATCCGGGCTACCCAAACCTATTTCCGAGGAAGCACAAAAAAACAGCGCGTGATTCAAAACGCAAACTCAGAATCACGCGCTGGAAAAGAATGGAAAAGTGACTTTCGTTTATTGGCTCTGACTTTTCCGAAGCGGCAAAAGGCAAAACCAATCTTGTTCGCTGAAGATTACTCAGCGGATCTTCGCATCACGACTTTCAGGTCGCCGGACTGTCCCGCGTTTACCTTCACGTTGCCCTGAAATTCCACGTATCCCGGTCGCGTCACCACGACGCGATGGCTTCCCGACGGCACGTCGTTCACCATGAAGACCGGATTGCTGGGATCGGTGATTCCGATGAATCGTCCATCGATATAAACGGCCGCATCGCCGACGGCTTCATCAAAATTCAAGTTGATTCGACCCAACTGGCCGGCCTCAACCGTTGAAGCGCCGGAGCTGCCTTCATTCGTTGAGGGCGGCGCTGGAGGGCGGCTCATGGAAATCGAAGACGACGGTTCGGATGTCGTAGCTCCGCGCGGCGGCCGATACGGCTGTCCTACGGCCGGGCCAATCCGATTTGATGGCAGCGGACCGCTCGGCGACGCGGCGCCCGAGCCCGGACGCAGACGCTGTACCACATCGAGGGTCTGCAAAGGATTCACGCTCAAATCGATCTCGACCGGTTGATATCCGTTGGCTTCAATCCTCAAGGTGTGACTGGAGGGAGTCACCGGGAGAAGTTTTTTCCCGCGCCCGAAGTCCGCGGCGCGCCCCGCGTATTGACCATCGATATAAACCGCGGCATTCCCCGGCTGAATTTCCAAGTTCAACCAAGCCGTTTGACCGCTCCCGGAATTCTGCGGCTCATTGGGATAAGTCATTCGATACGCCGGCGGATCCACAACCACCGGAGGATAAACATACGCCGGACCATAATAGGGCCACCAATAAGCGGGATAGTAGAATGGCGAATAGGGATAATAGCCGTAGTACAATCCAAAATATGAGTACGGCCCAAAATATGAGAATCCGAACCCGAAGTGGCCACCATACCCGCGGTGAAATCCACCAAAGCCCCGGTGAAACCCGCGGTACCCGCGATATCCTCTACCGAATCCTCCATGCCGGAATCCGCCGCGCTGCGCAAACATCGGCGAGGTGCTGAACAACAAAGGAACAATTGCAAAGACACATAAAGCCACCCAGTGCCACCACTGGACCTGCCGCTTTCCGGAACTCAAGGAAAACGTTTGCATACAACCCCCTTCAAAGCTATGAATCTTACCCCGAATGATTCCCGGGTCACGAGCGCCCCTCTCGTTGTTTCATTGGATGAGCATTCCGCTCAATAGGTTTGATGGATTGGATCACTCGTAAAAATTTCTCTCCCACGCGTGGCGCTTCAGCGTCGCGGCCAAGTCCGCAGAAAGACGCCGGCCGTCGGCGACGGAAGCGTTCGCTTCCACATTCCGCACTTTCCGCATGCCTGGAATGACGGTTGAGACCGCCAGATGGTTCAGCACAAACCGCAGGGCCAATTCCGGCAACGTGCGCGCTTCGCCGTCGAGCAGCGATTTCAAGCCGCCCAATCGCTCCACGAGTTGCTTCTTGCGCTCTCCGCGAAAATAGCGCGCGCGAAAATCATCGGGAGGAAAAGCGGTTTGTTCGGTGACCGCCCCGGTGAGCCCGCCTTCATCAAAAGGCACGCGGACGATGACGCCAATTTGTTTCTCCACGCACTTCGGGAAAAGCGCGCGCTCCGGGGATTGGTCGAAAATATTATAGATCACCTGCACGCAGTCGATTTCACCGGTGTCGATCATCTTCAAACCATTCTCCGGTTGATGATCGTTGATGGAAATCCCGAAGTGCCAAACCTTCCCTTCGCGCCGCAGCTTCTCGAAGGCCGTGCGCCATTCATCGGCGCCGGCCCACTCATCGTTCCACACGTGGAGTTGCTGCAGGTCGATGCGCTCCACGCCGAGATTCTTCAGGCTCTGCTCGGTGCGCTCGACGATGTAGCGCGCGGGAAAAACCTCGCGAATGTCGCTGCCCTTCTGCGCCGGCCAGACGTAGTTCTTGGGATTCACTTTCGTGGAGACGAAGATTCGCTTGCCGCGATGCGACTTGAGCGCCGCCGCGATCAATTGCTCGCTGTGCCCCTCGCCGTACGCGATGGCGGTGTCGATGAAGTTGATTCCCAGATCGATGGCGCGATGCAGCGCCTGAATCGACTCATCGTCGCGCGAGTCCTGCCACAGATGCCCGCCAATGCCCCAAGCGCCGAAGCCAATCTCCGAAATCTCGATGCCGGTGCGGCCCAATTTTCGAAAGTGCATAAGCACGACTCCTTGTCATGAATCAAATTTAAGTCGACGCCCGGGTGGGGCTTCTCTAATGAGGCAGCCCGCCCATCCTCAGGCTTTTTCGTTCACCTTCCTTCCAAAGCGCTCAATCCGGCCGTGAATCTCAGCGAGAATATCTTGGATGGATTTCAAATCTGCGTCGCTGAGGTGCGACTGCAATTCCTCGATGATTTGGTTCAGCGCCGGTCGATAGGCTTGGATCAAGGTCGCAATGTCATTTTCATAAAGTCCGACACGCGCGAAGTTTCCTTGTCGGTAGAGCGAGGGAAGGGCATAAAGCTTGAGAAGCAACAAACCTTCGACGCTCGCGCAGCGAATCTCTCGTTCCGCAAATCCCCGCAATCCGGAATAATCGCGCGAGACTTTCTCGAACAGAGGATTCCGGGTGAGCAACACATCGATCTTCAATTCATGAAAGCGCGCTCGCGCAAAATTCTCTTCCTCTTGGACGACCTGAATCTCCGGAAGCGATTTCAGAGAGGACAGCGCCATGATCAGATCGAGATCTTCCGTGTTCCGCCCTTCAACATACTGGAGCATGGCTACGCCGCCGACCAGGACGTAGCTGACTCGGCGTTCTTCCAACAAAGCAAACAATCGCGCCACATCGTCCAGAAGAGAGTCTGAATTCATGGCCGCTCCAATCTGATGTCCAAGACCGAACACACGCGCGTTTCGTAACACCTTGCCGATATGAATCCTCGATGACTCAGGCGGTAAATTCATGGAATCGACGCTATTGTAACACTCGCCAAGGCAAACGGCCCGGACGTCCACACTCGATTCAGATCGAAACGCCAATGATCACTTCGTGTGCTGATTCAGCCAATCGATGACGGTCTTGTACCACAATTCCGAATTGAGGGGTTTCAAAATCCAGTGGCCCTCATCCGGGAAGACGACCAGTTTCGACTCAATGCCGCGCCGCTGCAGCGCCGTGAACATGGCCAGGCCTTCGGCGATGGGGACGCGATAATCGATTTCTCCGTGCGTCACCAGTTCCGGCGTCCTGAAATTCTTGGCGTACCGGCCCGGCGAAAGGAAGTCGTAGAGCTGCGGATTGTCGAACTGCGGCCCGCCCAGTTCCCACTCCGGGAACCACAATTCTTCGGTCACATAATATCCGGAGAGTTGATCAAAATCGCCGGCGTGCGCCACCAGCGCCCGGAATCGATCGGTGTGACCTTCAAACCAATTGATCATGAATCCGCCGAAGGAAGCTCCCGCGGCCACCATCTTGTCTTTATCGACGTAAGGCAAGCGTTCGGCGTAATCGGTCGCCAACATCAAATCTTTGAAGCAACGCCCGCCCCAATCCTTGTTGATCTCATCGATCAACTGCTGTCCGTATCCGGTGGAGCCGCGCGGATCGGGCATCACCACGACGTAGCCGACCGCCGCATACATTTGCGGATTCCAGCGATAGCCCCAGTTGTCTTCCCAAGAACCTTGCGGACCCCCGTGGACGAACAAGAGCATGGGATATTTTTTGGACGCGTCAAAGTGCGACGGCTTCAGCAACCACGCATGAATCTTCGGCACGTCGATATTCTTCTGCGCCGGCATGGCCGCGTTCACTTGCACCGGATCGATGAAACCCTTCGCGATGCTGGGATCGACCTTCGGTCCGGCCGACGAAGGCGCGCCGTCGTACCAAAATTCTTCCGCCGGATTCATCTCGATCGAGGCCAGCCAGGCGTCGTTGTGGTGTGTGAGTTGAGCGGCGCCGCTCCCATCGGTCTGAACGCGATAGATCTCCGTGGGCTGATACATCGAGGAGCGCGAGAAAACCAGCGTCTTGCCGTCGGGCGTCACATTCAAATCGCCCGCCGCATGTTCCGCATAAATCCGTTGAACGTCATTGCCGCTGATCGACACCGCATAAATGGGGTTCAGTCCGCGATCGCCCGCCGAAAGGTAAAGCCGCTTCGAATCGGGCGACCACACAAAAGAATCCACCCAGCGATCGAAATTTTCGGTGAGGCTCTGGTGCGCGCCAGTGGCGCGATCGTAAAGCATGAGGCGAAAACGATCGCTTTCGTACCCGGGCCGCACCTGAGCGCGATAGGCGATGTATTTTCCATCCGGTGAATATTGCGGCGAGCCGTCATACGCCGGATTTGTCGTGATCTTCTTCGTTTCCCCGGTGGCCACGTTTACGACGAACAGATCCATATTGGTGGAACGCTCTTCATGCGGATCATGATTGGAGGTGAAGCACACCTCTTCACCATCCGGTGAAAACGCGTAATCATCCGGCCCGCCGGGCGAGAACGGAGGCGTGTCAAAATCACCGGGAGTCAAATCGCGGGGCGGCTCGGATCCATCGATGGGCACGATGAAGAGATGCGTCCGCTTCCCATCTTTCCAGGCGGTCCAGTGACGGAAGAGCAGTTTGGTGGCGATGTGCGCTTTGACTTTGGATTCTTCCGCCGCTTTTTTCTTGGCGACGTTGCAGTCGAGCGCCTTTTGCGGATCGGCGTTGTCGCACTCCGGATAAACATCGGAAGTGAAGAGCAGGCGCCGGCCTTCCGGTGAAAACGCGACACCGCCGGCTTCCGTGGCGATGGAGGTTACCTTGGTGGCCTCGCCGCCTTCGAGCGGCAGCACCCAAATTTGCGAAGAGCCGTCGCGCGTCGAAACGAAAGCAATGCGCTTGCCGTCGGGCGACCAGCGCGGACGCTCGTCGGTCTTCTCCGATCGCGTCAACTGTCGCGCCTCGCCGCTGGCAGTGGGCGCCACCCAAATGTTGGCGCTCTTCGTATTCTTTTCTTTGTCCACCACCGCCACGGAATAAGCCACCCATTTTCCATCCGGTGAAACTTGCGGATCCGCGACGCGCTGGACTTTCATGAGATCGTCAAACGTGAGCGGATGTTTTTCGGATGCGCTCATCGAAGAAACTCCCAGCAGCAGAAAAATACCGGAACACAAGATTGCGAAGAACAATTTTCGCATAAGCCCCCCTTGAGATGAAATCGAACGGAAGATTGCATTTTAGAAAGGTCGGCGATGATGCTTGCGTGAAAGAATCCGTTGAACAAAGCAATAATCACGGCGGTCGGTTCTGGGTTTGGTAGACCCGCCGAGCGCGCTTCTCGGCGGGGAATCGCTGACTTCAGTCGGAGCCTCGCTGTTTTACTTAACGCCAATGAATCGATCTCTGCTCGCGAGCCCCGGCGAGAGAAGCGCTCGCCGGTTCTACCCCAACGAAGCCGCTATCGATGATCCGCCGCTAATCCAGCTAGTCGTTTCAAACCTTCTTTCAACTCCGCCGGATCGCCTCCAAAACCGACACGCAGAAAACCGTCCATGTGGAATTGATCGCCGGGGACGATGAGGACGCTCTTTTCCTGGCGGAGTTGCTCGGCGAATCGCGTGGAGTTCATTTTGAATTTGCAGCGCAGCAGCGCGATGGCGCCGGCTTGCGGTTTGAACAATTCGAAAGAAGCTTCGTTGGATTGGGCCCAGTCACGCAAGATCGGCCACTGCGCGCGCAGGATTTTCCGAGTGCGCTGAAGAATCGCGAACCGGATATCCGGTGAAAGCGCCAGAGCCGCCAGAGCGTCGTTGAGAGCGCCCGGCCCGATGGTGGTGTAATCGTGCGCCGCCCAAGATTGAGCGATCGCTTCACGCGAGCCGACCAGCCAGCCGATGCGAAGTCCGGGGAGTCCATAAGCTTTGGAAAGACTGTTTGAGATGATGAGTCGCGAATACGGCGCTTTTTTTCCCACCGACCAAAAGGAAGGCGTTGCTGCGCCTTCGAGTTCCGCGCCTTGATAGACTTCGTCGGCCAGCAGCCAAGCTCGCGACCATCGGGCGCGATCCATGACTTCCTCCATCACCTCACGCGACAAGACGGCGCCGGTGGGATTGTTCGGATGGCACACGGCGATCAAGCGTGTTTTTTTCGTCACAAGCTTTTTCAACTCGGCGACATCAGGCGCCCATCGCGCGGACGAACTCTCCGCTTGTCGCAGCCACCACTCCTTCACGCGCGCGCCGAACGCGCGACCGAGGCCCCACACCTGCAAGTAATTCGGCATCATGACGACGACTTCGTCGCCGCGCTCCACGAGCCGCCACAGCGTGATGAAATTGGCTTCCGCGCCGCCGTTGGTCACCTCCACGTTTTCCGGAACGGCGCCGCGATAAAGCCGCGCAATATTTTTTCGAAGGGAAAGGGTGCCGTCGGTTTGACTGTATCCAAGTCGCGCCGCCAGGAGGTCAGCAACAAAATTCTTGGACGAGGACCTGCCGCCACTCTCTTTTTGCGCGAGCGCCAACAATTCTTTCGCGGAGAGCGGATGGATTCCACTTTCGGAGATGTTGATGTCGACCTGATGTTCCCAGGTCGATTGAAATCGCTCAAGATCGAAGGTTTCAAATTTCATGAGGACTTATCCCGGTGAGGAGAGGAACGTCGCGGCTCGTGAAGCGTTGGTGGCCACGATTCTTCACGCGAATTGATGAGCTTCTGCGACGAATCGAGGAAAAGCCCACGATCCCCCAAAGGCGGGGGATCGTGGCTACCACAGCCTTCCGATCCGCAGTTCAATAAATTTCGAATTGATCCTGATGCGTGGAGGCATCGGGTTTGATGATGACGTCCTTGCGGGTGTGCGTCTCGATCTCGTTGACCACCGCTTGTTCCGACGTCTTCAAGGCCTTGGCCACGTCCGGATGCACGCGAATTCGAATTTCCCGGCCGTCGAGCTGCGGTCCCATCTTCTTCGCTTCCGCCTGAATTTCGTAGCACACCGTTTGGACGCTCTTGATCATGCCGTGTCCCTGGCAATAGGCGCAGGGCTGCAGCAGAATTTTCTCGAGCGACTGTTTGACGCGCTTGCGCGTCAGCGCCACCAGACCAAAATCGTTGAACGCGAGAATTTTCGAGGGGGCGCGATCGCTGCGCATGGCCTCTTCCAGCGCTTGAATCACCTTCTGTCGATTCTTGCGCTCTTCCATGTCGATGAAGTCGATGACGATGATGCCGCCCATATCGCGCAGGCGCACCTGCCGCGCCACTTCCTTGGCGGCGTCGACGTTGGTCTTGACGATGGTGTCTTCGAGGCGCGAGGTCTTGCCCACGAACTTGCCGGTGTTGACGTCGATGGCCACCATCGCTTCGGTTTGGTTGATGACGATATACCCCCCGGACTTCAGCCACACCTTGGGCTTGAGGGCCTTCTCGATTTCATGATCGATGCCGTGCTCCTCGAAGATGGGCGTATCCTTCAAATGCAATTTCACCCGTCCCACCAAGGCCGGCTGAAATTGGTGCACGAACTCCAGCACTTTGGTGTATTCGGTTTCATTGTCCAAGCGAATGGCCGTGAACTCCGAGGAAAGCTGATCGCGCAGAATGCGTTCCAACACGCCCAGATCGCGATGCAGCAGTGCCGGGGCCGGATGTTTTTCGGCGCGCGAGCGAATGTCTGCCCAAAGATTCGCGAGGAAACGGATGTCTTGCTTCAACTCTTCTTCCGGGCGGCCTTCGGCGGCCGTGCGAACAATGAATCCGCCGGTGAGACTGACGCGGTTCTCGTTGATGACGCGTTTCAGGCGATGGCGTTCCTCGTCGGTCGCGATTTTTCGCGATACGCCGATGTGATCCACCGTGGGCATGTAGACCAGATAGCGTCCCGGCAGCGCGATGTGCGAGGTGATGCGGGCGCCCTTCTTGCCCAGCGGCTCCTTGGCCACTTGCACCAAGATTTCCTGGCCTTCGCGCAGCAACTCCGCAATCATCGGGCGGCCTGACGATTTCTTTTCTTCCCGAGCCGGCGCCTGTTCTTCGCGCGCCTCACGGTCGCCAAAACGCCTTCGTCCGCGGCGGCCGCGACGGCCACGCTGATAGCCGTAATCGCGCTCCCGCGGTTGCGGCGTCGCCAGTTTTCGGGAGCTGTCTTGAATTCGCGCCGAAGCTTTCTCGGCGGCGCGACGCGCGTTGGACTCGGCCT
>CAZIDA010000088.1:0-9562 GCA_964537865.1 uncultured Acidobacteriota bacterium | reverse complement strand
CAGTTGGGCTCAAGGTTCGAAGCCGGCGCCGAGTCCGATGCTTCAGCCTCCCCAGGTGGGCGACGTCGCGCCGAATTTCATTCTTCCCACGATTGTCAACGGCACGCTGACGATGATGAAACTCAGCAGCCTTCGCGGAAAGAGCAAGGTGCTGCTCGCCTTTTACGTTTTTGATTTCAGCGGCGGTTGAACGACGGAGCTCTCTGGGTTCAGAGACAATTATAGAAAGTTGAGAGCTAAGCATATCGAAGTGTGGGGCATCAGCACCGACACACCCTTCTCGCAGAACGAATTCAAAAAATCACTCCATCTGCCGTTTCCGCTGTTGAGCGATATGGAGCGGAAGGTGTTGAATGAATATCACGTGACGAGCGAGGTCGATAGCCCTGGATTGAGATCGGTCGTGGCCAAGCGAACCTATTTTCTGGTGGGAACCGACGGAAAGATCTTGTGGGAAAATGTCGAGGGGAAACTCTTGCCGGACATGCAGGTGATCGAAGCGGTCTCAAAATTTCCATGAGGCGTGATTGAGACGTGAGGAATAGCGCCGGCTGGTGTGCAAGTTCATCGTTCGAAGCGGATGTCATCGGCGGTGCCGAACGTTCGATCGGGCCCGGCGGAGATGATGGTGTAGGAAGTAGCGGAATTGAGATGGAAGGCGTATTCCGTGAACCAGGGGTCGAGGCGGATGATCTTGGGAAGAAAATTCGGAAAGAGACGGTCATCCAATCCCGCGATGTTCCGCGCCGCGGGGAGCCTCTTCATTTTCTCCTGGTACTTCTCGATGGCGGCGGCAAGGTTTTCGCAATCGGTCCGCGCCTGCTTGATTTTCGCTTCATTCAAAGCGGCCACGAAATACTTGGCGTCTTCCCAGCGCCGATCACCCACTCGAACCGATTGGATTTCCCATTTTCCTTGCGCGTTCTTCTTCATGAGAAAGGCGGTGTGAATATTAGCCACCAGTAGCGCCTCGCCCTCCGAATGAGGCTCAAATGATTGCACCGTGATGTCGCTGGGCTTCAAGTCGGCAATCTGCAGCGACCTCAGATCGTTCGACACCTGTTTTTGCCGGCTCATACCGCAAGAGGTAAACACACTGGCCACGCTCAACATCAGGATGAAGTAAAGGCTTTTATTCATATCGGCCTTTCATAATACCACAGAGCGGCCTGGGGCCGCGGCCAAACGGGGCTCCCGGTCATGTTGTGGCGACCTGAAAAACTAGCTGGAGAACATGGTTCTCGAAACTTGCTCAACAGAGAGCGGCTCGCGTGCTGTCATCTCTGCGATCTGTTCTAAGGCATGCGAAGTCACGCTTGCAAAAATCCGGATTATCTGCGACGCTTTTGTTTTTTGACGCTGGACGCAGTCTAGTATCTATTCTTCTTCATTGGACGGAAAGAGACCATGAAATTGGGCAGAGCAAAACTTCTGGGAATCTTTTTGCTTTTTCTGATGGCCGGGGAAGGGCTTTTGAATTCCACGGCGTACGGCCAGCAGTCGATGATCACGGTGGATGGAGATGTGCGGCTCTTCGCCGTATTGTCGGCGCTCCAAGCGGCCGGGTGTGATTTTGGCGCCCCGGCGTCCTCAATGGTCGAGGAGAGCCGACGCCTGACGCGCGAAGCGGTGGACCGCGAGCTGTCGCCTGATCTTCGCGAACGACTGAAGAAATTCTACGAAGCCCATCTTGCCGGTGAAAACCGAAACACCAACCTGTCGCGATATATTTCCTTGGCGATGGTCTTGGACCAGCCGCCCAAGCTGGATTATGTGTGGAGTCAGGACAAGTTGCCGCCCGACGTTCTGCCGATCGTCGATTTTCAGCCGCTGGTCAAAGAGTTTTACGACACGGTTCACATCGAGCGGATTTGGTCGCGGCTGCAGGCGCCTCTGGATCAGTACATCGCCGGCCAGCAAGCGTCGATCATGCAAACCATCCAGCGGACCGAAGGGTATCTCCGCTTGCCGTCCTCGTCGTACTTGGGACGTCACTATTACATCATCATCGACATGTTGGGAGTGTCGGCGTTGGCGTCGGCCAGAAATTACGGCGAGGATTATTACTTGGTGATTGCTCCAACGCCGCAAGGAAACCTGCTCGAGATTCGCCACCAGTTTCTTCACTTCGTGCTCGATCCGCTCAGCTTGAGAGTCGCGGACCGTTTTTATCATAAGAGAGAGTTGCTCAATCTGGCCGCGGCCAACCCGAACCTCGATCCCCAATTCAAAACAGATTTTCTGCTCTTTGGGGTGGAGTGCATGATTCGCGCGGCGGAGCTGCGAATGAATCATTTGACGGCCGCCCAAGCCGACGCCGAGTTGACGCGCAATGCGGCGTCCGGTTTCTTTTTGATCCGGCATTTCTACAATCAATTTGGGACGTTTGAAGAAGGGGAGCAGGGAATCCGAGAGGCCATAGGCGGCATGGTGGAATCGATCGACGTGCCGGCCGAGAAAAAATACGTGGCCTCGCTGGCGCAAGTGCACTTGCCTCCGACGCCTCCCGGTCCCAAGGTCGAGCGCTCCGAGAATGAGAAGCAGCTCGATGATGCGGAAGATCTTCTCAGCAATGAGAAATACGAACTGGCCAAGAAATTGTTCAAGCAGGTCGCGGATTCCGATCCGGCGTTGCGAGCGAAAGCGCTTTACGGAATGGGTGTTGCTTGCAGCCTGCAGCGAAACACCACGGACGCCAAAAATTATTTCGAGCAGGCGCTGGCGATCAAGAATGCGGATGGCGCGACCCGCGCTTGGTCTCACATCTACCTCGGTCGGCTTTATGATTTGGCCGGGGAAAGAAAACAAGCGATTCAAGAGTACTCGGCGGCGGTGAAAACCGGGGACGACACCCACGGCGCTCAGGCGGCCGCAAAACGCGGACTGGAAAAGCCGTATGGGGAGGGGGCGAACCAGCCCGCGAAGAAGCAGTAAATCCCGGGCCGGGGTCCGTATGGCCGGCTGAAATCGCGCTCAGGCTTTGCTTGACAGGCGGCGCGGCTTTCGGTAGCATTGCGCCTCGATCCTCGCGCTTTGGAGTGTAGGCTGACATCCTGTTCGTCAATTTGAAGACTGCCCGACCTTTCTTTCGCGCACTTGCCTTCATTGCATCCTGGAGAATTTATTAACAAGGAGAGATACATCCTATGAGAAAGCGGTTTGTGGCGACCTTTGTCGTGTTTTTACTCCTGGGAACCGCAACACTCTTCGCCGGCCAGCAAGCGAAGCCCTCGACCAAGCAGCCCCAGGCGAAGTCGAAAGCGGAATACGATGCCTTCGTCACGTTCAATTCGGAGCATGATTTCACGAAGAAAACGGTCGAGGGAGAGCAGTTCATGAAAGATTATCCGGCCTCCGAGCTGACCGTTCCCTTTGTCCTTCCTCAGATGGTGATCGCCTATCAGCAGCTCAACAATTACGAGAAGACCGTCGAATACGGCGAGAAGATTCTTTCCGCCGATCCCAACAACGTCTTTGCGCTGTTTATGCTGTCGCAGGTCATTCCCGAGCGCATCAAGGATGAGGACCTGGATCGTCAGGAGAAGATGGACAAGACGACGCAATACGCGAAGAAGGTATTGGATCTGACCGGGACGATGGCGAAGCCGGATCAATTTACCGACGATCAGTGGAAGGCCCAGAAGGCTCAGTTGCAGGGTGGCGCCTACTCTGCTCTGGGACTTGTGGCGCTTCATCAAAAAAACTACGACGAGGCCGTCAATCAGTACAAGAAATCGATCGAGATCTATCCCAAGGATCCGATCGCTTTTTACCGTCTCGGCTTGGCGTATTCCTTTGCGAAGAAAAGCGACGAAGCGATTAAAGCGTTAGCGACGTCCGTGGCCATGAACGGTCCGGCTCAGGCGCGATCCTACTTGGAGCAACTGTATAAGGCCAAGAACAACGGCTCGCTGGATGGGTTGGACAAAGTGATCAGCGACGCCGGCGCCGGAATCAAGCAATAAAGATCGAGGCGAGTGAAATCGCAGCGCTGTCACCGGGGCAGGCAGCGCGTTCTGGATGGTTGCCTGGAAGGTTTGATGGGGCTAGTATAATGAAAACATACTAGCCCTTTTTGTTGTCAGGACGGCGAGAAGATGTTCGAAGAGTTGGAAGCGAAAATCGGCCATCACTTTCACAAGATGGAGTTGCTGGAACGGGCCATGACGCACAGTTCATGCGCCAATGAGCTGGGCTTGGCGACCGACAACGAGCAATTCGAGTTTCTGGGCGATTCCATTCTGGGATTTATCATCAGCGATCGATTGGTGCAGCATTTTCCGGAGTTGAACGAAGGCAAACTGTCGAAGCTGAAATCGTTCTTGGTGAGCGCCAAGAATCTTTATCAGGTGGCGGAAGGTCTGGAGCTCGGAAAATATCTGCGGTTGGGCCGAGGCGAGGAAAAAACCGGGGGGCGCGTCAAACACGCGCTGCTGGTGGACGCCCTGGAAGCCTTGATTGCGGCCGTCTATGTGGACGGAGGATTTCAAACGGCGGCGCGGTTCGTCGACGAGTTTGTTTTCAAGCACGTCCAGAAAATCGATTTGGAGATGCTGGAGTTGACGGATCCCAAGTCGGCGCTGCAAGAGAAGCTGCAAGCGTTGAAAAGGACGCCGGCCGAGTACAGTGTGATTCGAGAAACCGGTCCGGATCACTGCAAGGTGTTCACCGTCGAAGTGCGGGTGGGAAATGAATATCGCGGGGTGGCCGAAGGATTGAGCAAGAAAATGGCGGAGCAAGAGGCGGCGCGGCTAGCCCTCCGGCATTTTGCAGCCCCCGTGGATTGAAGGCAGCCGATCCTGGGCGCTCCGGTTTGCTTTTCTTCGTTTCCCGATTTCCGCGAACAAGCGAAGATGAAGTCTGAATTTGCCGGGCGCCCTGCCGCCCTCATCCGGCGCCAGAAATTGTTTCCAGTCAAGCTTTGATGTTCCCGAATCCATGAATCGAACCTTCCTGAGAAGAGCCTTCAAAACCACATTCCGTGTTCTCTTGATTGCGATCATCGTGCTGGCGGTGATCCCGCTTCTTTTGGACATCGATCCCATTCAGCGGTTTGTCCAAAGGCGGCTTCATCACCGCATCGAAGCGGCGCTGACGCGGGCCTTGGGACGTCCGGTGAAAGGAGGGAACATTGATTTTACGACCCTCAGCGGAGTGGGCCTCAATTTGGAGAACGCGTCCATCGGCGAAGCGCCCGGATTCGGATTGGAGCCGTTCGTTTACGCCGAGAACATCCACTTTGTTCTCAGCTTGCATTCTCTGATTTCCGGGCGCCTCGAACTGTCGCGCATCGCGCTGACTCGGGCGAGTATCAACCTGGTTCGCGACGCGCAAGGCCGCTGGAATTTTGAAACGTGGTTTTCCTCCGGCCCTCCCGCCGTCTCTTCACCGGTGAAAAATTCCGCGGCCGGTTCCGTTCCGGTTACGCGGAGCGCGGCGCGGAGCTCTCTTCCGATGAAGATTGATTTTGACGCCGACCGCATCAACTTCAAAGACCTCGCCAAGTTTTCCGAGAAGAACGTGGTCTACCTCTCCGACGTCACCGGCACGGTGTCGCCGGCGTGGTTCAGCAACGGCATCGACTTTGATCTCCGCTTGAAACCTTCGCGCACCGACGTGCCGATGGAAAACTCCGGTGAAATCCGTGTTACCGGTTCGCTGGGCCCTTTTCGGAGTGCTTCCCTGTGGCCCGCCGTCATCCAAGGTCAGGTGCGAATGCAGAGGTTTCCTTACTCGGATATGGTCGCGCTTTTGACCGGACGACTGACGTATTTGCACGGGATTTTCGACGCGCGCACTTCCTTTCGCGGGCAGCTCAACGATCGCATCCGAATGAACGGACGCGTTGACCTGATGGACTTGCACACCTGGGCGGTGGTTCCGCGGGAGGGATATACGTCGGCCTCGCTCACGATTTCTCGCGCCGACCTGCAAATCGGCAAAGAAATCTCCCTTTCGGAGGGAACACTGCGAATCGGCTCCAGCGAGATCAAACTCGAAGCGACGCTCTCTCATCTGCCGACGGCACAACTGGATCTCACGGCGTCCACCGACGGGATGCATTTGGAAGATGCGTTGGATTTTGCCCGGGGATTCACCAATCGCTTTTCCCCGGAGATGCAGGTTCTTCGCGATGCGCGCGTGCAATATCATTTGTCGGGCCCTTGGGACAATCCTCACGCCTCCGCCCAGCTCCAATTCACCGGTGGAGAAATTCGAAGCCCTTATCTCACCGCGCCGGCGGCGTTTTCGGCGTTTGGCGCCACTTACGAGGATGGAACGCTGTTTTGGGATCCCATTCGGTTCGAGGCGAAAGGAGGACATTCCTTTCAAGTATCCGGGTCGTTGAGCGATCTTTCAACGACGAGGCGACTCTTGTTCCAAAGCTCCGGGCATGACGCTTCGATGCAAGAGATGGAAGGAGTCGCGAGAAGTTTTGGAATCTGGCCGACCGCTGCGAGTGTGGCGGGGCTGTGTGACTTCTCACTGCAATGGGGTCCGGGACACAAACGCGGCAGCCCGTCAATTCTTGCGGGACACCTCAATGCCCGCAATGTGACGCTCAAGATTGGAAGCTCCGATGACGTCCATGTGGCGGCGGCGCATTTCGAAACGCAATCTGACGTCTCCGAGTTGAGCGTCACGAAGTTGAATTGGGGGCGATCAGTGGCCTCGGCGACTTGGCAATTTCCCGGACTTGATTTTCATCGCGCCCGCGTCGACGTGAATGCGAGCTTCCTGGACGTGGGCGAACTGGCGCGTCTCGGCCAGCAAGCTCAACGCCGCCTGTCGCCACCCAGTTCGAGCGCGGGTTCAGAAATGACCGGTTCAACGGCGCGCCCATCTCGAATCTTCAATTGGAATGGGAAGATTTCATCCGTGTGGCTGTACCTGGATAACTTGCAGGTGACTCGATTTCAGTCGGCCTTCATCTTGGGAGATCGGTTTTTTCGGCTCGATGATTTTGCGACCGACGCTTACGGCGGAAAGAGCAAAGGACAGTTTCTGATGGATTGGCACGGCAATCAACGGCTTCTGCACGCCGAAGGACAGGTCGAGAATATGAAGGCCGACAGCTTGATGAACATGCTGACGAACCTGGGCCCCACGGTTCAAGGCCGTGTGAATGGAGATTTTTCTCTTTCCGCGGATAAGGGTGTTGGTCAGCCTTGGCTTGCGAGTGTGACGGCCCACGTTCGCGCTACCGTCAAGAATCTGGAAAACGCCGGACTGAAGATTCCTCCGAATCTTTCGGACATTCAAACACGGCTCGATCTTCCCGCGTCTTCCAATGATTTGCCCTTGACGCTGTATCTGGATTTGGATTATGGGCAGGACGAAATCAAAGTGAACGAAGCCCGGCTCACACAAAACGATTTCAACGGAGTTTTCACCGGAACCTGCTCTAAGAAATTGGACTTGGATATTACGGGAAGCGTGGACAAAGTGGCGAGCAAAAAAAATCTTTCGGCGGCCCCGGTGTCTCTGTCCATTCACGGCCCGCTGAAGCAGCCGGAGATCATCATTAGACCCTCTGCTACGGAGTCCCTTCCACCGCCTGCCCAATCACGTCGCAAATGAATCCGCACGAGGAGATGCGATCGTACTCCATTCCTTGCGGAACTTTCCGAAGTTGAGAATAGGAAAGGACAGGTACTGTTCCGCCGAGAGCTTTCGATTGGACTTGGCCTCCTTGCGGCGGGCCTTGCTCGAATTCTGGAGTGAACGAAACGAAGGGCGCGTGCGTATCGATCATCGCCGGGAACGAAACAGTGGGAGTAGGCCCGGGCGTTTGAAGTGTGCGGAGGGAATCGATAAGAACGTCTTTGTCGGGGCAGAAATAAAAAATGTCACCTTGAGCCGCAAAGGCCGGAATGCTGCTCCACAGGCCATTCAAGGATGGAGGCTTTCCTTGGGCCAAGTCCGAGAAATAAATCTTGGCGGAACCGACCGTATGCTCGACGGGAGGATGTTCACCGGCCACAACCTTCGAAAGAACTTTCTGCATCGCTGTCGGGTTCTTCGACTTGGCGATGAGCATCCATCCATTGCGGGTCAAGGGGATGCCTCCGCCGGCGCTCGTTGCGCCGACGATCACGTGGCTCTCCACATCCAACAGAGCGATAGGATCGGAAAGATTCGACAACAGGTCTCGGTCAATCCGGAACCCCAAGCTGCCTTCGAACATGGAAATCATCAAATCCCGATTTTGAGGATTCTCTTGATTGGTGAGGATGCCGAGGCCGTCGGCAAAGGTTTTCCATAGCGAGGAGGAGTCGGCGAGAGAGAGATAACGCACGGTGGTTGCGTTCCGCGGGATCGCGGCAAGCGGAATCGTCGACGAGCCGTTCGACTTCTGGCTAAGAAAAACGTTGAGGAACGAGCGTTGAAACGACGGCGATGATCCCACCCGATAATCCCATCGCTCTACGATATGAGAAGACTCCACGCGGGCGCTATATCCCACCGATTGGATTTGGTCAAGGCCCAGCGATGCCAGAAAGCGCGATGTCCTGGCGACATCGTCGAAAGGCGAAAAGTTCTGGACGAGAAAATCCCGCACCAGATTAAAAGCGGCAGTGCCGCTGAAAAAGCCGGAGGCCAGCGAATCGCTGGGGAAGTGCGGGGGAAGGTTTTGCCAGGATGAAGACTTGTTGATGGAAGGATTGGCGCCATCCATCGTCGCCAAGACATCCTGCAGCGCCTCCCGCTGATTGCTCAAGAGAACGGCGTCGCGATGAACGGCGATGAAAACTTTTTCTTGCGGGGACCGGCGCGTCAAGACGACAACATCAACACCGCGCAGCGATTCGGATGAAGTAAAAGAATTGGCGTCGGAGAATTTGTTGGCCAGCGATTGAGGGGATTGATGCAGCCGTCGGATCCAAAAGGATCGAAAGCGCGCCACCAGCACGCCGTGGAGATGAAGCGTTTGATCCGGCTCCACGGATACGGAGTCAAGGATCACGCCCACTTGCAGCGAATTTCGAAGCGGAGCGGTGAGGTTGAATTGCTTGACCGATTGATCGAGCCACCGCCGAATCTTCGGCGCCCTCTCGCTTCCAACCGCCCTCTCCAAGAATTGCGAGTTGTGAACCAGATCCATGACAGCGCGAGCGCTGGGAATTTCAACGTACCCGACGGCGTCGGCGGGAACATAGGTGCAAAACGCCGGAGGCCGCAGCCAAGCGTAAATGAGGCCGACCAACACAAGCGCCCCCATCAGGGTGAGAGCCAGGATGCGAGCTTTCTTTGTGCTGAATGGATTGGGCATGGGGTTGTTCAAAGGTCACCGCCGTCGGCGGCGGGCCAAAATCAAGTCCCGACATTTCTCGATCGCTTCCAGAAGCGCGCTTTCGTCGGCCATCCCGCGCCCCGCAATATCGAAAGCGGTGCCGTGATCCACGGAGGTGCGCACGAAGGGCAGACCCAGCGTGATGTTGGTCGCGTGCCCGAATGAAAGCGTTTTGACCGCCAGCATCGCTTGATCGTGATACGGCGCCATCACCGCGTCAAACTCGCCGCGGGCCGCCCGCAAATAAAGCGTGTCGGCGGAAAAGGG
>CAZIDA010000087.1:0-9615 GCA_964537865.1 uncultured Acidobacteriota bacterium | reverse complement strand
CTCACTCCGGCTCAGAGCGCTCCGCCGCCGCAAGGTCCACCGGGGCCGGGGCGATTCGGTCCCAATCGGGCGCGCCGCTTCAAGGAAGTCCAAGAATTGATCGAGGCGCTCTACATCAGCCGACTGCAGCAAGACCTGAAGCTGAGCGATGAGCAATTTGCCGCGCTCATTCCGGCGGTGAAAAACTATCTTCATGTGCGACAGGAAGACGCGCGCCAAAGACATCAGGTCGAGATGGAACTGAATCGGCTGCTGAATTCCGGCGCTTCGGACGACCAAATCCAAGCCAAGCTCAAAGAGTTCGATCAAGTCAAGAAGCAGAGCGAGCAGAACCTCGAGGCCGCCCAAGCGGTTATCGACTCCAAACTGGATGTTCGCCAACGCGCTCTCTTCCGCGAGTATCAGCAGCGAACCGACATGCTCATCAGCCGCATGATCCAGCAGATTCGCCAGGGCCGGAGAATGCGAGGCATGCGGCCGGGAACCCCACGGCCAAACCCAAATCCTCCTCCCCAAAAACCCAACTCGGAAAGCAACCCGCCAGACGATAAGAAGCTGTAAGTCCCTTCGCAAATCTGGAGCAGTCGCTTATGCCCCGACACGTCGTCGCCCTCGAGAAAATGTCGCGCCGGCCGGAGCGGTAATTCATTGCGGAGCCGCCCCCCGCGCGACCACTCAGGGGGATGAAAATGACCAAGCAGTTGAGCCGAATTCGTTTTTGTCCCTGAAGGGGACACCTTCAATAGCCCAGGGTTGTCCGCCGGCTCCTTGGCGGACTACCCTGGGTCACGAATCGTCCTCAACGACGACCAACCCTGAAAGGGTTGTGCTAAACATTTTTCTATTTTCGGGGCAGTCGCTCATGGTCGCCACGCGACCACTCAGGGTCTTGAAAATTGGTGGTAGCCGGGATGCTCCTCCGCCGCACGCGGAGAGCATCCCGGACATCGCATGAATCTCAGTCGCCGCGAGGTCCGGGATTCGCCCAAGAGTCCGCCGTGGCGGAAATCCCGGCTACCCAAACATCCATGAAGGCTATTTTCTAGGCAGAGGCCTTCAGCAAACCGGGAGCCGATTACTTTGCTTCGGTTGTCGATTGGGATTTCAGATTCTGAGTGGTTTCGATGAGTTGTTGCAGCTTGTCGTAGGCAGCGCCGTCATCCAAGGAATCTTGCGCCCGCCGAATCGCACTTTCGAACGAATCTCCTTCCGCAACGTAAATTCCCGCAGCGGCATTCAAGATGACGGTGTCGCGCCGCGCCGATTGATCTTCACCCAGTAGAACCTGTTTCAAAATATGCGCATTCTCTTGCGCCTCGCCTCCGGTAAGATCCTGTATCTCACCGCGAGCGAATCCATATTCTTCCGGCAGGATCTCGAAATCGCGAATCTCCCCGGCTCTGAATTCGCAGACGTACGTCAGGGTGCTGACTGAAAGCTCATCGGCTCCCTCCTCGCTCGAGACAACCCAAACGTGCTCGCTTCCCAGTCGCCGGCAAACTTGAGCCATGGTTTGCGTCATGGAGCGCTCGCACACGCCGATGATCTGGTGTTTGACTTTCGCCGGATTCGTCAACGGACCGAGAAAATTGAAAATGGTTCGTCCTCCGAGTTCCCGTCGAATCTTCGCCACCCGAGCCGTGGCCCGGTGAAATCTCGGAGCAAAACAGAAGGCGATTCCGATTTCGTTTAAGCAGCGCTCGGCGGCCTCAGGCGCCAAGTCCACCTCCACGCCCAACGCCTGCATGACATCGGCGCTTCCCGTGCGGCTTGAAACGCCGCGATTGCCGTGTTTGGCGACGGCGATTCCTGCGCCGGCAATCACAAGCGCTGCCGCCGTGGAAATATTGAACGTCTGGAGCCCGTCACCGCCGGTCCCCGCCGTGTCCACAATCACTTTCGCCTTCGACGCAACCGGAATGGCTCTCTCACGCATAAGACTGGCGAATCCGGCAATCTCTTCGACGGTCTCGCCGCGATCCCGCATCGCTCTCAAAATCGAGGCAAGTTGATCGTCGGAGTAGCAGTCGTCATGGATGCGTTTCAGGAGTGTTCGGGCTTCTTCAAAGTTGAGGGATTGGCCGGACAAAACTTTTTTCAGGAATTCCACATGCGCGGTTCAACTCCTGCGGCTCATGGAGTTCGAACTTTATCTCCTTCCCGAAGGGCCGCAAATCGATTCAAGAGCGCCTCCTCCTTCAGCGATTCTTGCGTGCCGAGCTTCATGTCCTTGAGCACAAACTCATTCCTGGCCATCTCATCTTCGCCGACGATCAACACGGTTTCGGCCTTCATGCGATCGGCGTTCGACAAAGCTTTCTTCAGCCGCATCTCCTCGTACTCGATGGCGCAGCGCACTCCAGCGCTCCGAAGCTTGCGAGTCAATTCATGCGCCCGCGAAAAAGAGCGGTCGCCCATCCAAGCGACGTAAATCTGAACGGAATCTCTTTCACGTTCCGGATCAAGTTGCGAGAGCGCAAGGACGAAGCGATCCAGGCCGATGGCGAATCCGATTCCTTGGGCCGGCGGACCACCGATCATTTCCGACAAGCCGTCGTAGCGCCCGCCTCCCAGCAGAGAATTCTGAGCGCCCAACAAGGCGCTCGTGACTTCAAAGGTCGTGCGCGTGTAGTAATCCAGTCCGCGAACCAAGCGCGGCGTTAGCTCGTAAGCAATTCCACTTTCATCCAGCATCCGCTTCACGTCATCAAAGTGCTGTCGGCACGAATCGCAAAGGAATTCCAAAATCGACGGCAAAGAATCAATGATCGGTTGGCAAGATTCGACCTTGCAGTCCAACACGCGAAGCGGATTGGTGTCCAAGCGGCGCTGACAGTTCTCGCACAGCTTCGATTTCACCGGACGCGCCGCGGCCTTGAGCGCTTCAATGAATCGAGGCCGACAATGCCGATCGCCGATGGAATTGAGCAGGAGAGCGTATTTGTGAATCCCCAGACGATCGAGATACACCGTGACCATCTCGATCACCTCAGCGTCGATTCCCGGATGATCGCCGCCCAACACTTCGGCGCCGATCTGAAAGAACTGGCGGTAGCGCCCTTTCTGCGGACGCTCGCGCCGAAACATCGGCCCGATGTAATAGAAGCGCTTCAAGCCGGGCTCTTGCGCCATTCGATGTTCGATGAATGCGCGAACCACCGAAGCCGTCGCTTCCGGCCGCAGGGCCAGCATCTTGGCGTCGCGGTCGGCAAACGTGTACATCTCTTTGGAGACGATGTCGGTTTCGGCGCCGACGCTTCGCGTAAACAATTCCGCCGGCTCGAAGAGCGGCGTTCGAATCTCGTCAAAATTGAACGATCGAAACACTTCCCGCGCCACGGCTTCAACGTGCTGGAAAAGCCCGGACTCCGGAGGCAGGATGTCGCGCGTTCCTTTGATGGCAGTGATCATGATTGGGCCGGAGAATTTCCGTGTTCCTTCAAATAAGTCTCCGTGTACTCCAAATAATTGTCGGCGTAATGGCGGATCATGGAAAGCTCCGATTCTTTCAGTCGACGAACAAACTTTGCCGGCACGCCCATGAACAAACTCTCCGGAGGAATGATCGTCTTTTCGGAGACGAGCGCCCCGGCGGCGACAATCGAACCCGCGCCCACGCGCGCGCCGTTCAACACTGTTGCGCCCATGCCGATCAGACAATTCGATTCGATGACGCAGCCGTGCAGCCTCACCGTGTGGCCGACCGTCACGTAGTCGCCGATCTCCAGCGGATATTCATTTCGCATGACGTGCAAGACCGATCCGTCTTGAACGTTGGAGCACTGGCCGATCTTGATGTAATGCACGTCGCCCCGCACCACCGTTTGGAACCAAATGGAGGAGCGGTCGCCGATCTCCACGTCGCCGATGATATCAGCGCTGGGCGCAATGTACACGCCTTTTCCAAACCTCGGACTCTTGCCACAATACGAAAGAATCATCTCGGCTCCTCAGCCACAATTCATTCCTCGAAAAGAATTTGAAAAGCTAGCACAAGGATTTTGAAATGGCAAGAATAGGCGCGCGCGGGTAGTGACTCTATTTGAGATTTCTTCGTTCGTTGTTGGCGATCAAAAGGCCGCGGAGCGGCCACAGGCGGTAGCCTTGGATCAAGAGCTCCAGCTTCATCGGAGCTCGCGATCCAAGGAAGAAGGCCCATCCCTCAATCCATGAAACACCTCCCGCCCTGACAGGGCGGACGTTTTTGAAGACCGGAAGGATCTCTGGCCTTGGGGGGGTGGGTTCGATAAAGCTCGAACCCACACCCCAAGCTACCGCCTTGCGCCGCTCCGCGGCAAATTTGATCGCACGGGCTCGCAAATAGAGCCACTACCCGCGCGCGACTGATGGGTCGTTCGGCTTGACCGCCGCTGAAATCAGAAAGAGCGGAGAAGCCCATCATCGCCTTGGGAGAGGAGCCGATCAAAACATGAATCACTTGTGACCGACGCTGAGCGATCTGGCTTTGGGTTTCGATTTTCGATCTTTCGCCGCCGATTCCAAAATCTGCAAAATTTCCGGGATGGGAGGACGATTCGTCGCCGAGCCGATGTACTGGTAGATGATGCGGCCTTGCTCATCGAGCAAGAAGGTGGAAGGCCGCGCCACGTTCACGCCCATTAAACCAAGCGGCTGATAGACGCCATAGGCCCGCGTCACCTTCCGGTCGGCGTCCGCAAGAATCTTGAACGGCAGCTTTTCCTGCCGAACGAAATGAAGGATGGGAGGAAGCGGCTGTGAGGCCACCAAGACCACCTCGCAATTCAAGGATTGGAATTGCTTCCAAGTCTCCAATACCAGCCGCATGAATCGGCGGCAAAACGGACACCAAGTTCCCCGGATAAATCCCAGCAACAGGAAGCCGCGTCCGATCTCTTCCTGCAGTGAGAACGTTCTGTCCTCATCATAGGGGAGTACAAACGGCGGCGGTTGTGATCCCAATGAAAACTTGGAATGTCGCGAGGGCATGAATGAACTCCTCTCGCTCCGGCCTGTCGCCGCTAAATCCGCGGCAGGACGATCCCCTTCTGGGCTTGGTATTTCCCCTGTTTGTCCTTGTAGGAAATTTCGCACTCATCGTCCGACTCAAAAAAGAGAATCTGACAGAGCCCTTCGTTCGCGTAGACCTTGGCCGGCAAAGGCGTGGTGTTCGAAATTTCGAGCGTGACGAATCCTTCCCACTCCGGCTCGAAGGGCGTCACGTTGACAATGATCCCGCAGCGAGCATACGTCGATTTTCCCACACAGATGGTCAGAATGTTTCGTGGAATGCGGAAGTACTCCACCGATTTCGCGAGCACAAAGGAGTTGGGCGGGATGATGCAGACGTCCGTCTTCACTTCCACAAACGATCGCTCGTCAAAGTTTTTGGGATCGACCACCGTCGAATTGATGTTCGTGAAAATCTTGAACTCATCGGAGACGCGAAGATCATATCCGTACGATGAAACTCCAAAAGAAATTTTTCCTTGACGGACTTGGCGGTCCGCAAAGGGGTCGATCATCCCGTGCTCCGTCGCCATGCGGCGAATCCATTTATCCGATTTGATGCTCAAGGCGGTTTCGATCTCCTTTGATTGTGGGAAGCAATAAGCCGAACAAAGATATCATTGCCCGATTTTTTTTGGCAATAACAAGTCTGCTCGGGCCGACGGAAGACCAAAGCGGACATCCCTGTAAAAATCTGCGCCGTGAGTTTCTGTTCAATAGATTCACGTCCCCGCCGCGGGTTTCTTCGGATTCGCGAGTTGCTCTTTCACATCCTTCGAAAGCAAGACCGCAATCGTATAGACGCCGAAGGCTATAAAGACCAAATGAAAGGTCACCTGTCCCCAGCCTGCCTTGTATGAAATCAGAGCTGGCACTAGAATGACCAGGTTCAAGCCGATAAAGAGAATCCCTGAAATGATGATCGCCCAGAGGCGGTAAAAGGCGCGGCGACGACGCAGTCCGTCGGCCACTCGAAGACACCACAAGGCAGGAACGCCCAAGATCATGCAAACAAGCACGATCGTGCCAGCGTCCATATCCGGCCCGCCCCCATGCATGATCCCAAAATGACTGAGCACAGTCAGGATCAGAAACAGCGCGATCAAGCCAAGCGTCAAAAACCCCAAGGTCATGAAACTAATCACGACCACCTTGAAGTGAGTCTTCATAATGACCTAAAAATTCACGCCCATCCTAAACTAATTCCGGCGTTCTCAAAAGAGGATTCCATGGAACGGTTTTCCGTCTTGAGTCATTGCTCAACGCCCATTAGCATCTCACTCAAGTCGAGCTCCAAACACCAGCATATTATCGCCATCTCCTCAGATAAACCTTGACACGCTGACGGGGGCTTCATTAGCATAAGTCTTCTTTAAGCAGGAGGATAACGATTCTTCATAGTCGCCGCTTCCATGTGAGGGGGCGCAACGTAAAGGAGGACGCCTTGATCAAGCTCGATATCGTGAACGAAGTCGTGAACAAGACGGGAATCTCAAAGACGAAGGCAGAAATGGCCGTCGAAGGCGTCTTCGAAGCGATGAAGACCGCTCTCAAGAATGGCGAACGCATTGAACTGAGAGGATTTGGCGTGTTCAATGTGAAGCCAAGGAAGACGGGGATCGGGCGGAATCCGCGGACCGGGGCGGAAGTCGCAATCAAACCCGGCAAGGCTGTGCGCTTCAAACCCGGGAAGGAATTGCACCTCGATTGATATTGAATGACAGAGCCGTATCAAACGCATCCGCCTGAACCGTACGTGACGCTCTCTTTGGACGATTACCTTGTCCCGGCGCGTCCGCGACCGAAGTATTGGCTGCACGGTTTGTTGTTCCTGAGCACCATCTTCACAACCCTGGTCGTGGGGACGCAATTGGCCCGGGCCTTCAGCTCCGACCAGCCCATCGATCTTTCATTCAATTTCTTTCTCACCATCTTCTTTCACCCCTCGATCTTGCTGGCCGGTGTTCCCTTCTCTTTCACTCTCTTGGTGATTTTGCTCGCACACGAGATGGGTCATTACGTGGCGTGCAAGCATTACCGCATTGAGGCGACGCTTCCCTACTTCATTCCCGCCCCGACACTGATCGGAACTTTGGGCGCATTCATCCGAATCAAATCTCCCATCACGAACCGCCGGGCGCTGTTTGATATTGGCGTGGCCGGCCCGATTGCCGGATTCGTCTTTGCGGTACCGGCGCTGGTGATGTCGTTGATGTACTCGCGCATCGTCCCGACCGGTCCAGCGACCGGGGGCTCCATCGTGTTTGGAGATCCGTTGATCTTCAAGCTGGTGGAGCGATTGATGGGAATGAAAATTCCCGGCGGGTACGACGTTTATTTGCATCCCGTCGGGTTTGCCGCTTGGGTGGGAATCTTTGCGACGGCATTGAACCTGCTCCCCATTGGACAGTTGGACGGCGGACATATTCTCTATTCCGTCCTTGGAAAACGGCACCTCGCCCTTTCCCGGATCTTTACCGTGATTCTGGTTCCGCTGGGATTTGTTTATTGGTACGGGTGGTTGATGTGGGCCGTGATCATGCTGTTCTTGGGGACTCGGCATCCGCGATTGCTCGATGATGATGCGCGCCTTGATCGCGGCCGCCAGTGGATGGCCTTTGCATCGCTCATCATTTTCATCCTCTGCTTCACCGCCGCGCCGTTTTCCATCCGATAGATGGACAGCAGATTGCCTTCGGCCATAACCCCGTTGGGGTTATCGCCTCGTTCGGCCGAATTGGTTCCCAGGGTAGTCCGCCATACAGCCGGCGGACAACCCTGGGCTGGTCGACGCGTCCCCGTTGGGGACGAAGTATGGATAGAAAATCATTCGGAATCAGACGACGGATCCGCCAAGCGCCGCTTTTTGAATCGAGCGGAAAACTGTTCGCGGTTGCCGATTTCGATTTTTACCGGGATCTTGTAAGAGGCCAGCCTCTCTTTGCAGAACGCGCGCATCCGTCTTTTGAAATCTGACAGCTCTTCGGCCGCGATCAGGTTGACTCGCGCGGCCACAACGTTTCCCATGATCGGATTCTTCTCGCCGTAGACCGTCACGTCGCGAACATTTCCCATCTGCAGGAGAACCCCTTCGATCTCCGCGGGATAAACTTTTTGCCCGCCGACATTGATGATTTCGCTTTTTCGTCCCAGGATTCGAAAGTAATCGCCTTCGACCTCGACCACGTCTTCGGTGTTCATCCATCCATCGGCGTCGAACGGACTGGGCGCATTGAGGTATCCAAGCATGGCCGATCGCGAGCGGATCCAAAGTGTCCCATCGACGATCTTGGTTTCGATGCCCTCGCCGTCGATCTTCATCCAAAGCGAGCCGTCCGCCCCTTTAGAT
Source organism: uncultured Acidobacteriota bacterium (assembly GCA_964537865.1). Lineage (GTDB taxonomy): Bacteria > Acidobacteriota > Terriglobia > JAIQFV01 > JAIQFV01 > CAZIDA01. The sequence goes on along the minus strand of CAZIDA010000087.1, from coordinate 1,277 downwards.
CGCGTGATGGGCGAGCCGATTTCCGTGGTTCCGTACTTTTGCAGATACTTGCAGTGCGGCAGGACTTCTTTGAGTCGCGTCAAGGTTGCCGCCGGCATGACGTCCGATCCGTAGGCGATGATGCGGAGAGAAGAAAGATCGAACCGCCGGTGTGCTTCTGAAATCAGAAGGAGGCTGAGAAACGTTGCCGAGGCCGGCAGCAGCTCAGCCCGGTGCGCCTGAATCGATTCGCAAACCAAATCAGGAGTTCGCACCGATGGGCGGATGAGCGTCCCTCCGCTCGAAAGCGTGTAGAACAACGTGTCGAGGCCGGCGATGTGATCCATCGGAGGCAAGGCCACCGTTCTCAGTGCCTCGCGCGGAGTTTCAAATTTTTCAAGGAGCCGTGTCAAATTATGAAGGCTCGCTTTCGGCTTGCCGGTAGAGCCGGAGGAAAAAAGAATCAATCCCGGTTCCGATTGATCTCTCAGTGACCGAACCAACTCGTTTGCGGAAACAGACTCGCAGGACTGGAAAATTCCTTCATCAGCGTCATCAAAAACAACGTTCCACTTCGCCTCACCGATTCGTTGATACTCCTTGCGCTGAGCCTCGACCAAGTTCATCGTGGGGACGGCAATTGCTTTCCGGGAGATCAACGACAAAAACAACGCAATGGAATTGGGGGAGAAATCGGATTCGAGCATTACCACTTGCCCCGGTCGGACATCTTGCGCATCCAACCGGGATTGCCAAGCTGCGACCAAATCCAAAAGACGCCCGAAGCTGAACGGCCGGTCTCGCCAGATGAGCGCCGGACGGTCTTTCCACGACGCCATCCGCTCCAGCAGCCACTCCCGCGCCATCACACGCCTCCCAGATAAACGACTTGGCCCGTGATAAAGTCGCTCTCCGGCTTGACAAAAAAATCGATGACGTTGGCGATGTCTTCAAATCGTCCGAGGCGCTTGATCGCCAGGTTGTTGACGATGCGCTGAATTTTGGGAGCAGGAACGCTGCGGATGAGATCGGTTTCAATGGGCGTCGGTCCGACGACATTACAGGTGATGCCGAACTCAGCCAACTCGAATGCGAGAATTCGTGTCAGCGTGACGATGGCGCTTTTCGAGGCGGCGTACATCGATTCGCCTTCCAGGTTCATGGGAACCGCCACCGTGCCCATGTTGACGATGCGCCCGTAATGGCGCCGCTTCATCAGCTTCGCGCTCTCGCGGCAAACCAGGAAGGTCCCCCGAAAATTCGTCGCCATGATGCGATCCAACGTCTTCACCGGGGTC